>JBIOYO010000063.1:0-3224 GCA_044870175.1 Nocardioidaceae bacterium
TCTACACCCGGTCCGGCCTCCGGGCGACGCTGGAGCGGGCCGGCCTGCGGGTGACCGGCCGCACCCACGCGCACGGGCTGCACTCGCCGTACTGGTGGCTCAAGTGCGCCGTCGGCGTGCACGACGACGACCACCGGCTGGTGCGCGCCTACCACCGGCTCCTGGTGTGGGACATCGTCGAGCGCCCCGCGCTGACCCGGGGGGTCGAGCGCGTCCTGGACCCCCTCGTCGGCAAGAGCCTGGTGCTCTACCTCGACAAGCCGGGGCCGGGCGCATGAGACCGGCACGGCCGACGCCTTCGGTCCCAGGCGTGCTGACAGCCGAGCAGGTGGCCGAGACGGCGGCGGCGATCGCGGCGGTGCAGCGACCCGACGGCTGCGTGCCGTGGGCTGCGACCGATCCCCGGGCCGACGTCTGGAACCACGTCGAGGCGGCCATGGCGCTGCTGGCCGGCGGCCAGGTCGCCTCCGCGGAGCGAGCCTACGACTGGGCGCTGGGCAGCCAGCGCGCCGACGGGTCGTGGCCGGCCCGGTTCGGCGACGGGACGGTCCACGACGCCGGCACCGACACCAACACCTGCGCCTACCTCGCCGTCGGCGTGTGGCACCACTGGCTGGTCCGCGCCGACCGCGGGTTCGTGGAGGGCTGCTGGCCCGCGGTACGCCGGGCGCTGGACCTGGTGACCGCCCTGCAGCTGCCCTTCGGCGGGATCGTCTGGGCCCTCGACGAGACCGGCCGCAGCACCGACGAGGCGCTGCTCACCGGCAGTGCCAGCATCCACCAGGCACTCCGGGCCGGGCTCGCCCTGGCCGAGCTCGTCGACCACCCCCAGCCCGAGTGGGAGATCGCCGCCGGCCGGCTGGGGCACGCCATCCGCGAGCACCGGCCGGCGTTCGCCGACAGGTCCACCTACTCCATGGACTGGTACTACCCCGTCCTCGGCGGCGCCGTGCGGGGCACCGCCGCGGAGCGCCTGCTCGCCGCACGGTGGGACGACTTCGTCGTGCCCGGCCTCGGGGTCCGCTGCGTCGACACGAACCCGTGGGTCACCGGCGCGGAGACCAGTGAGCTGGCGCTGGCGCTGGAGGCGCTGGGTGAGCGTGACCGCGCGCGGGAGCTGCTCGGCGCCATCCAGCACACCCGGCACCCGTCGGGGCTGTACTGGACCGGCTGGGTGTACGCCGACGACGCGCTGTGGCCCGTGGAGCAGACGACGTACACCGCCGCGGCGGTCGTCCTCGCCGCCGACGCGCTCTCAGGCGGCACCGGCGGGGCCGGGATCTTCCGCGCCGACACGCTGCCCACCGCGGGGGAGCTCGCCTTGGAGTGCGGCTGCTCAGACCAGCCCTCGGGACGGGTCGCCCGGCGGGTCGCCGGCGCACCCCCGCACCCTGCGTAGGGCGCGCATGGAGCCGCGGTGGCCGACCTCCTCGAACCCGCCCGCCAGCGCCAGCAGGTAGATCTCGTACGGCGGCCGCCCGCCGTCGGCCGGGTCGGGGAAGACGTCGTGGATGACCAGCAGGCCGTCGCGGCGGACCCACGGCGCCCAGGCCTCGTAGTCGGCGTGCGCCGGCCCCGCGCCGTGACCGCCGTCCACGAACACCAGTGCCAGCGGTGTGCGCCACACTCGGGCGAGGGTGGCCGACTCGCCGACGACCGGTACCACCACGTCCTCCAGACCGGTCCGCTCCAGGGTGCGACGCAGGAACGGCAGCGTGTCGATGCGGCCGGTCTCCGGGTCGACGAGGCGGGGGTCGTGGTGCTCCCAGCCCGGCTGGTTCTCCTCCGAGCCGCGGTGGTGGTCCACGGTGAGCACCACCGCGCCGGCCAGCCGTGCTGCTGCCCCGAGGTAGACCGCGCTCTTGCCGCAGTAGCTGCCGACCTCCAGGGCGGGCTCCCCCCCGGTCGCGAGCACCGAGGTGGCGAGCCCGAACAGGAACAGCCCCTCGTCCTCGGGCATGAAGCCGATCGTGTCCACGGCCTGCGCGCGTAGGCTGTCGGGCATCCGGGGTCCTGCGAGCGGCCGGTCAGGCGGTGCCGGTGTCGTGCTCATCGCCGCACGCTATCCCGGGGGGCGGACCGTCTCCCGGCGTGGCCGTGGGTACGCTGGGCGGCACCGACGACGCCCTCACGACAGGTCACGACAGGGTGGTGCGGGTGCTCTTCCGCGTTCTGGGCCCACTCGACGTGCTGGACGTGTGGGCGCCCGTGCGCCTCGCAGGGTCCGAGCAGCGACGGCTGCTCGCCGCGCTCCTCGCTCACGTCGGCGAGCCCATGCCGCCCGACGCGCTGGTCGAGCTGCTGTGGGGCGAGCTGCCCCCTCCGGGCGCGGAGCGGCTCCTGCAGGTCCAGGCGTCGCGACTGCGCCGCACCCTCCGCGGCCGCTCGGGCCAGGCCGGGTCCGACCTCCTGCACAGCACGCCGGACGGCTACGAGCTCCGGGTCGCGCGGGACGACTACGACGCGACCCGGTTCGAGGACCTGGCCGACCGGGCGCGAGCCGTGCTGGCCCGGGGCGACCACCGCGGCACGCTGCGCCTGTGCCAGGAGGCGCTGGGTCTCTGGCGCGGGCGAGCCTTCGAGGGGGTCGAGCTCGACGCGTCGGGGCGTGCTGCGGCCGACCGGCTGGAGGACGAACGGCTCGCGGCATGGCAGACCCGTGCCGCTGCCGAGCTGGCGATGGGCCGTCACCGGGAGGTGCTCGCGGACCTGGCCGGCCTGGTCGAGGCGCACCCGCGCCGGGAGGTCCTTGCGGAGCAGCTCGTCGTGGCGACGTACCGCACCGCCGGCCGTGACGCCGCGCTGGCCACCTGGGACCGGGTCCGCGACCGGCTGGTCGCCGACGGCGGGACGGGCCCGGGGCCGCGGCTGCGGGCCCTGCGCCAGCGGGTCCGGGCCGGCGACCCCTCCCTGCTGGGCCCCGTGGAGGTCGGTGCAGGGGGCGGCCGGCTGCCGGCGCCGACGACCAGCTTCGTCGGGCGCGAGGGGGAGCCGGCCCTGCTCCTCGGGCTGCTGCGGCACCACCGGCTGCTCACGCTCACCGGGCCGGGCGGCGTGGGCAAGACCCGTCTGGCCGTCGAGCTGGCGCAGCTGCTCCGGCCGACCACCGAGGGTGCGGTGCGGCTGGTCGACCTCTCGCGCGCGACCTCGGAGGCCGAGCTCCTCGCCGCGGTGGCGACGGCGGCGGGCGGCAAGGAGGGGGTCAGCGACGACCTGCTCGCCGT
>JBIOYO010000064.1:0-8031 GCA_044870175.1 Nocardioidaceae bacterium
CGGTTCCTGGAGCAGTACCTCCTCGTCCTCGACGCGCAGAGCGCCCTGGACTACCCCGACCTGATCGTCCGCGCCGTCCGCCTGGCCGAGCGGCCCGACGTGCGGCGGCGGCTTCGGTCGACGTACCGGCTCGTGCTGGTCGACGAGTACCAGGACACCGACCCCGCCCAGGTCTCCCTGATCCAGGCGCTCGCCGGCGACGGCCGCGACCTGGTCGTCGTGGGCGACCCCGACCAGTCGATCTACGGGTTCCGCGGCGCCGACGTCCGCGGCCTCCTCGACTTCCCCGCACGGTTCCCCGCCGCGGACGGGACTCCCGCGCCGACGCTGGCGCTGCGTTCGACGCGTCGCTTCGGCAGACGGCTGCTGGAGGCGTCGCGCCGGCTGGCCGCCGCGCTGCCCGCCGCAGGGTCCGTCCCCGCCGACGCGCTGAGAGGGTTCCGCGAGCCGGAGCCGGTGGACCCGCCGTACGGCGACGGTGCTGTCGAGGTGGTCACCTTCGACACCGCCCGCGCGGAGACCGAGCACATCGCCGACCGGCTGCGGCGGGCGCACCTGGAGCAGGGCGTGCCTTGGGGTGAGATGGCCGTCCTGGTCCGCTCCGGCCGCACGACGATCCCGGTGCTGCGGCGCTCGCTCAGCGCGGCCGGGGTGCCGGTGGAGACAGCCGCCGACGACACCGCGCTGCCGGAGGAGCCTGCGGTCGCCGTCCTGGTCGACGCGCTGCGGGTGGCGCTTCGCCTGCGCCCACACGACGCGGACGACGCCGACGACGCCGACGACCCGGACGACCCCGACGACCCCGAGCACCCCGACTACGTCGACCCCCAGCGGGCCGGCGCCCTGCTGCTGTCCCCACTGGGTGGTATGGACGCCATGGACGTCCGCGCGCTGGCCCGTCAGCTGCGGGCCCGCGAGCGGCAGGCGGCCGGCGCCGAGCACCGGGCCCCCGTCGCCTCCCCGCTGCTGGTCCGCCGCGCGGTGACCGACCCGGCGTTCACCGACGGGCTTCCCGGGCGGCCCGCCGCCCAGGCCCGGCGCCTGGCCGAGCTGCTCGCCCGCGCCGCCCGGCGGCTGCGCGCCCGGGCGACCGCCGAGGAGGTGTTGTGGGCGCTCTGGGACGGCACCGGCTGGCCGGATCGGCTGCGGCAGGCGGCAGTGTCCGGCGGGCCGGGAGCTCTCCTCGCGCACCGCGACCTCGACGCCGTGGTGGCGCTGTTCGAGGCGGCCGCCCGCTCCGAGGAGCAGCGCGCCCATACCGGGGTGGAGACCTTCCTGCGCACGCTCGTGGCGCAGCGCATCCCCGCCGACACGCTCGCCGACCGCGGCGTGCGCGGTGACCGGGTCCGGCTGCTCACCGCTCACCGGGCCAAGGGCCTCCAGTGGCGGTACGTCGTGGTCGCCCACGTGCAGGAGCAGGCCTGGCCGGACCTGCGCCGCCGATCGACCCTGCTCCGCGCCGACGAGCTCGACCCGACCGGCCTGCTGCCCGCACTGGACGCCCGGGCGCTGCTGGCCGAGGAGCGCCGGTTGTTCTACGTCGCGTGCACGCGCCCCCGCGAGCGGCTGCTGGTGACCGCCGTGCGCTCGCCGGACGACGACGGAGAGCAGCCCTCCCGGTTCCTCTCCGAGCTGGCCGGCCTGCCGGCCGGCGAGGGGCTGCCGCACGTCCAGGGCAGGCCACCGCGACCGCTGTCGCTCGGCGGACTGGTCGCAGAGCTGCGCCGGACCGTCGCCGACCCCGGCACCGGGCCGGCGCTGCGTGAGGCCGCGGTGCGCCGGCTCGCCGACCTGGCCCTGCTGACCGACGGGCCCGTCGCAGCTGCCGGCCCGCGACGTCCGCTGGTGCCTGCGGCGGACCCCGCCACCTGGTGGGGGGTGCGGCCCCGGACCCATGCGGCCATCCCGGTCCGCGACCCCGAGGCCCCGCTACGGATCTCCGCGAGCGCCCTGGAGTCGCTGCTGGACTGTCCGGCCAAGTGGTTCCTCGAGCGCGAGGCCGCGGGGGAGACCGCGTCGACGTCGGCGCAGGGGTTCGGACTGGTCGTGCACGCGCTCGCCGACCGGGTCGCCAAGGGCGAGGTCGCCGAGACCGACGACCTGATGGGGTACGTCGACCGGGTCTGGTCGCAGCTGGCCTTCCGGACGCCCTGGACCGCCGCCAAGGAGCGCGCCGAGGTGGAGCGGGCGCTCGACCGGTTCCTCGCCTGGCACCGCCGCCCCGGCGCTCGAACCGTCGTGGCGACCGAGCAGAGGCTCCAGGCCGAGGTGACGATCGGCGCCGAACGCATCGTCCTGCGCGGGTACGCCGACCGGCTTGAGCTCGACGAGGCGGGGCGCGTCGTCGTCGTGGACTTCAAGACCACGAAGTACCCTCCCCCCGACAAGGACCTGCCTGCCAACCCCCAGCTCGGGCTCTACCAGCTCGCCGTCGACCACGGCGCCGCCGACCACCTGCTCGACCCCGAGCACCGCCCGGGCAGGGCCGGCGGCGCCGAGCTGGTGCAGCTGCGCAGGTCGGTGCGCGGCGAGGTCAAGGTGCAGCACCAGCCGCCCCAGGAGCCCGGCCCCTCAGGCTTCACCGCTGCCGAGGAGCAGGTGGCTGAGGCCGTCGGCCGGCTTCGCACAGAGCAGTTCCACGCCCGGCCCGGAGACCACTGCGACCACTGTGGCTTCCACACGATGTGCCCGGCGAAGGGCACCGGGACGGTGCTGTCGTGACCGGCGGGCCCACCCGCCGCACCGGCCGCCCGCAGCTGGACACGCCGGAGCGGCTGCAGGCGTTCATGCGCGCGGACCACCCGCTCAGCGACCAGCAGTTCCGCGCCGTCTCCGCTCCGCTGGAGCCGACGGTCGTCGTCGCCGGGGCCGGGTCGGGGAAGACCACGGTGATGGCCGCGCGGGTGGTCTGGCTGGTCGGGACCGGCCAGGTCGCCCCCGAGCAGGTGCTCGGGCTCACCTTCACCACCAAGGCGGCCGGCGAGCTGGCCACGAGGGTCCGCACGGCGCTGCGTGCCGCCGGCCTGCTGCCCCCGCGACCGGCCGACGGTGCGCCCGAGGCCGTCGAGCCGACGGTGGCGACGTACAACGCCTACGCCGCGTCACTCCTCACCGAGCACGGCCTGCGGATCGGGCACGAGCCGGACACGCGCCTGGTGGCCGACGCCTCCCGCTACCAGCTCGCGGCCCGGGTCGTCGCTCGCTACGAGGGCCGGGTGGAGCGGCTCAGCGACCACCCGCAGACCGTGATCGGCTACGTCCTGGCCCTCGACTCGGCAATGAGCGAGCACCTGGTCTCCCCCGAAGAGGTCCGGGCGCTGGACGAGACGGCCCGCAAGGAGCTGCTCGGCGTGCTGCCCGGGTCACGCGCGAAACGGCCGTTGGAGGAGGCCCTGGACTGCCTGGACAGGCGCGATGAGCTGCTCGGCCTCGTGGAGGGCTACCGGAGGCTCAAGGCGGCGCTCGGGCTGATGGAGTTCTCCGACCAGATCGAGCTGGCCGCCCGCCTCGCCCTCACCCGGCCCGAGGTCGGCGAGGCGGAGCGGCGCACGCACCGGGTGGTGCAGCTCGACGAGTACCAGGACACCTCCGTCGCCCAGGCCCTGATGCTGCGCAGGCTGTTCTCCGGCGAGGACCCGGGGTGCGGCCGCGGCCATCCGGTCATGGCGGTGGGCGATCCCAACCAGGCCATCTACGGCTGGCGGGGCGCGTCGGTGAGCAACATCCTGCACTTCGGCCAGGACTTCCCGGCCGCGTCCGGCTCGACCGTGGTGGCGTCGTACCCGCTCACCGTCAACCATCGTTCGGACTCCCGGGTCCTCCAGGTCGCCAACCGGCTGGCCGCGCCGCTCATGGCGGCTGCGCCAGTGGTGGCCCCGCTGGAGCCGCGGCTCGGGGCCGCCCCGGGCGCGGTGCGCGCCGCCGTGCTCACGACGTACGACGAGGAGCTGACCTGGCTGGCCGGCCAGGTTCGCGCGGCGCACGCCGTCACCGGCGGCTGGGACCGCATCGGCGTGCTGACCCGGGACAACGCCCACGCGGCCGACGTGTTCCGCGCGCTCTCCGCCGCCGACGTGCCGGTCGAGATCGTCGGCCTCAAGGGGCTGCTGGCGCTGCCGGAGGTGGCCGAGGTCGTCGCGATCCTCACCCTGCTCCACGACCTGACCGCCAACGCCGAGCTGCTGACCCTGCTCACCGGTCCCCGCTGGGCCATCGGCCCTCGCGACCTGGCTCTGCTCGGCCGCCGTGCGCGCGAGCTCGCCGGAGCGCCGAGCGCCGCCGACCGCGACCAGGAGCGCACCCTGTCCGACGACCTCGCCGCGGCGGTCACCGGCGCCGACCCCACCGAGGTGCTCTCGCTGTCCGACGCGCTCGACGACCCGGGGGAGGCCGGCTACTCCGCGGAGGCGCGCGACCGGTTCGCGCGGCTCTCCGCGGAGCTGCGCCGGCTGCGCGGCCACGTCGGCGAGCCGATCCTCGATCTGGTCCGCCGGATCGTCGACACCACCGGCATCGACGTCGAGCTGGCCTCGTCGGTCTCCGCGAGCGCCCGGGCGCGCCGGGACAACCTCGACCTGTTCGTCAAGGCGGTCTCGGAGTTCCGAGCCGTCGACGGCGACGTGTCCCTGCCCGCGCTGCTGGCCTACCTGGAGGCCGAGGACGAGTCCGGGGGCAATGGCCTGGACGTCGCCACGCCCACGGAGGCCGACTCGGTCAAGCTGCTGACGGTGCACCGTGCCAAGGGTCTGGAGTGGGACGCGGTGTTCATGGTCGGCGTTTCCCACGGCAAGTTCCCCACCGACCGCACCCGCACCAAGTGGACCTCCGGCCCGGCCGTCCTGCCCCACCCGCTGCGCGGCGACCGCCGAGACCTGCCCGAGCTGCGCGGGTGGACCAAGCCCGACCTGGACGACTTCACCGCGGCATCACGGGCGCACGAGGCCACCGAGGAGCTGCGCCTGGGGTACGTCGCCTTCACCCGGGCGCGGCACCTGCTCGTCGTGTCGTCCTACCTGTGGTCGCGGACCCGGTCCAAGCCGCTCGCCCCCTCGCCATACCAGCGGGTCGTGATGGACCACCTGGCCGAGCACGGGTTGCCGGCCCCGCGCTGGACGCCTCCACCAGACGGTGCCACCAACCCGCTGCACCGCCACCGGGAGCTGCGGCCGTGGCCGGTGGAGGCGCACACGGCCGAGGTCCGGCACCGGCTCGCGGCCGCGGAGCTCGTGCGCGCGGAGATGACCAGGCGACGGGAGTCGCAGCAGGGCCTGTTCGACATCCCGTCGGCCGGCAACGCCCTGACTCCTGAGGAGGCCCGCCTGGTGGACACCTGGGACCGCGAGGCCGACCGGCTGGTGGCCGAGGCCCGAGCGCGGCACGCCGGCGTGGTCCGGGTGCCGCTGCCGTCGACGCTGTCGGCCACGGCGGTGGCCCGGCTCCGCGACGACCCGGCGGGCCTGGCCGAGGCGCTGGCACGGCCGATGCCGCGGCCACCGTCGGCGGCGGCGCGGTTCGGCACCCGGTTCCACGCGTGGGTCCAGAGCCACTACGAGCGGCACCGGCAGCTCGACCTGGTCGACCCCGACGACCTCCCCGGGCGCGCCGACCTGGACATCGCTGACGAGTCCGACCTCGCCGAGCTGGTCGACCGGTTCCGCGCCGGCCCCTTCGCCGGCCGCCGTCCGGTCGCTGTCGAGGCGCCGTTCGCCCTCGTGCTCGCCGGTCAGGTGGTGCGCGGCCGGATCGACGCGGTCTTCGGCTCCCCGCCCCCCGACGGCGAGGACTACCTGGTGGTCGACTGGAAGACCCACCGCAGCCACACCGCCGACCCGCTCCAGCTCGCCCTCTACCGCCTTGCCTGGGCCGACCTCGCCGCCGTTCCCCTCGACCGGGTCCGCGCCGGCTTCTACTACGTCCGCGACGGCGACCTCGTCGAACCCCCCGACCTCGCTGACCGCGACGCCCTCGAACACCTGCTCCTCGCCACCCCCATCACCCCCTGACCCCGCCGCACCCCCCACCACATCACCCACTGGCGCTTCGGGCGCGGGTCGGCGTCGGCAGATTCCCATGTGATCCAGGCCTCTTGCCACTTCCCATGACGTACGCGTCATGGGAAGCGGCGGACCATCGTGGAAGGCAACACACGTCAAGCCCAGCCGGCGGAGGATGTGCCGGCTGGGCGGTCGAGCCGGCGGAGGATGCGCCGGCTGGGCGGTCGAGCCGGCGGCAGATACGACGGCTCGGCGTCGCTCACGCGAGCAGATGCGACGGGTCGACGGGGGTTCAGGCGAGCTGGGCGGCGGGGGCCAGGCGAGCAGGGCGGCCAGCGCGACCTCGACCATGGGGCCGAACCCCTCCTGGCGCTCCAGGGCCGAGGTGTGCTCACCGGTGGCGATGACGTCGGCGACGGTGCACCGCTAGCGCGCCGCTAGCGCCCGGCGACGGTGCACACCGCCAGCGCCCGGCGACGGTGTGCGGCGGCGAGGGTGTACAGCGCCGACGCATCCATCTCGATGCCGAGCACGCCGTGCTCGGCCATCAGCGCGGTCAGCTCGGGACGAGGGTGGTAGAAGGAGTCGCTCTTGAGGAGCAGGCCGACCGCGGACCGTACAGGCAGCGACGAGGCGGCGTCGTACGCCGCGCGAAGCAGCCCGAAGTCAGCGACGGGGGCGTAGTCCAGACCGTGGAAGCGGAGCCGGTTCAGCGCGGAGTCGGTGTATGCGCCGGAAGCCAGGATCAGGTCATGCAGTCCCAGGTCGGGGGCGAGGCCACCGCAGGAGCCGACCCGCACGACTGCCTGCACGTCGTAGTCGGTGAACAGCTCGGTGACGCAGATCGACAGGGACGGCATGCCCATCCGGAGCCCTGCACGGACACCGGGACACCTCGGTACGCGCCGGTGTACCCGAACATCCCGCGCCGCTCGGAGTAGCAGGTCGCGGCGTCCAGGTAGGTCTCGGCGATCCACCTGGCCCGCAGCGGGTCCCCCGCAAGCAGCACGAGGGGGGCGACCTGTCCGGGCTCCGCCGCGATATGGGTGCTCACGTTGCTGCTCCCGGCCCCGCGTCGCGGGAAGTCAGGCGAGTCCCTGGCTCGCTGCGATCGCTCACTGCGTGCGCCCCCCGTCCAACTCGGCTCCGGGCCGCGGGCAGGCGGTGCCCCGGCCACGCCGCCGGGAGCCCCCTGGCGCGTGGTCGCCGGGGCCGCGGTGCGGTGACCAGGTGGTCGGCGTGGCAGGTCGTTGGCCCGCTGCGCGCATGAGGCCGCAGCATAGGCTCACCGGGTGCCGCCGCCCGCCGACTTCCCCGCGCCGTTCTCGGTGGACATCGCGCTGTCGGTGACAAGTCACAACCGTGCCGGCGAGCACCGCACCGACCAGGCCTGGCTGGACCGTACCTGGGCCGACCCGAGCACGCGGGTGCTGCTGCTGAGCGGGGGCCGGTTCCCCGTGGACGAGGCCGGTACGTCGGTGCGGTGGCTGTCTTCGGAGGAGGCCCCGCCCGGCCAGCGGCTGTTCCTCGGGCTCCGTGACGACGCGGCCCCCGACGCGGCCCCCGACGCGGCCCCCAACGCGGCCCCCGGCGACGTGGCCTACTTCGCGGTGGTCGCCGACGAGATCGACACCGTCCGCACCTGGGCGGCCCTGCGCCAGGTCGGTCCGGACCTGTCGGCGACGGACGCCGGGCTGCTCGTCCACGCCGTGGCGCTGGCCGAGTGGCACCAGGCGCACCGGTTCTGCCCTCGCTGCGGGGGCAGCCTCACCGTGCACAGCGCCGGGCACGTGCTGACCTGCGACCGCTGCGGCCGCCAGCACTTCCCGCGCACGGACCCGGCCGTGATCATGCTGGTCACCGACGGCGACCGGGCGCTGCTGGGACGGCAGGCGGTGTGGCCGGAAGGGCGCTACTCCACCCTGGCCGGGTTCGTCGACCCCGGCGAGAGCCTGGAGCAGGCGGTGGCCCGCGAGGTTGCCGAGGAGGTGGGCATCGAGGTCACCGACGTGACGTACTTCGGCAACCAGCCCTGGCC
>JBIOYO010000065.1:0-4481 GCA_044870175.1 Nocardioidaceae bacterium
ATCCGCTGCAGGTGCGTGGGGACGCAGAACATCGTGGTCGGCCGGTCCCGCACGACGGCGGCGGTCAGGGTGGCGGCGTCGAAGGGTCCTGGTACGACGACGCGGCCGCCGGCCAGCAGCGTGCCCATCGCGAACCGCAACGGCGCGGAGTGGTGCAGCGGCCCGACCACGAGATTGAGGTCGTCGGCAGCGAAGCCCCAGAGGTCACGCTCCTCGGCGACCAGCGCCCGGGCCGCCTGGTCGTCCAGCAGGCCGGACCAGACCCCCTTCGGTGTGCCCGTGGTCCCGGAGGTGAGGTGCATCGGCCGGGCTCGCGGCACGGACCCCCCGTCCCAGAGCGCCGCGACCTCCGCGACGCCGGCCGGGTCGTGCACGACCAGTGCCGGGCGCACCTGGGCGAGCAGCCGGTGCCGCTCGACGGCCGGTGACCGCGGGTCGAGCGGTACCGGGACCACGCCGCGGGCCAGCAGCGCCAGGACCGCCTCGACGTACGCCAGCGAGCCCGGCACGAGCAGTGCGACGCGCTCGCCGGGTCCCAGGTCCGAGGGCCGGGTGGACACGGCCCCATGCTCGCACTGGGATACTCACCCCCGCGGCGCAGTGTCGGAGGGGCGGGAGGTGTCCACATGCGGGTCGGACTCACCGGCGGCGTCGCGTCGGGCAAGAGCACCGTGTCTGAGATCCTGCGCGAGCTGGGAGCGGTGGTGGTCGACGCCGACGTGCTGGCCCGCGAGGTCGTGATGGCCGGCACTCCCGGGCTGACGGAGGTGGTCGCCGAGTTCGGCCCCGAGGTCCTCACTGCCGACGGCGAGCTGGACCGTGCGGCCGTGGCGCGGGTGGTCTTCGCCGACGACGACGCCCGGCGCCGCCTCGAGGCGATCATCCACCCTCTGGTGCGGGCGGCCGCGGCCGAGGTGGCCGCCGCGGCGGCGCCCGGCGCGCTCGTCGTCCACGATGTGCCGCTGCTCGTGGAGACCGGGCAGGCCGGCGCGTACGACGCCGTGGTCGTCGTCGACGTGCCGCCCGACGTGCAGGTCGAGCGCATGATGCGGGAGCGGGGGATGACCCGTCCGGACGCCGAGGCGAGGATCCGGGCCCAGGCCGGCCGCGACCAGCGACTCGCCGTCGCGACCCACGTCATCGACAACACCGGCACGCTCGACGAGCTGCGATGCAGGGTGCGCGAGGTCTACGACGAGCTGGTGTCGCGCTCGGGCTGATCCTCAGGCGGCCATGTCCGGGTCGGCGAGGGAGCGCAGCTTCTGCAGCGCCTCCCGCTCCAGCTGGCGGACCCGCTCGGCGGAGATGCCGTGCTTGGCGCCGATGTCGGCCAGCTTGTGCACGCGCCCGTCGACCAGGCCGTAGCGCGACCGAATGATGTCCGCCGCCCGCTCGTCGAGCAGCTCCACCAGGGTGTTGAGCCGGTCGCGGGACTCCACGTCGATGAAGGTCGAGTCGGGTCCTGGCGCGGTCTCCTGGGCGATCAGGTCGCCGAGGGAGGTGTCGCCGTCCTCGTCGACCGGCGTGTCCAGGCTGACGTGGTCACGGGCCCAGCCGAGCAGGTCGATGACCCGCTCGACGTCCATGCCCAGCTCGGCGGCCACCTCCTCCGGCTCCGGGTCACGTCCCAGCTGGCGCTCCAGGGTGCGCCGGGCCGAGCCGACCTGGTTGATCTCCTCGACCACGTGGACCGGCAGGCGGACGACACGCGCCTGCTGGGCGATGCCTCGGGTGATCGCCTGGCGGACCCACCAGGTGGCGTAGGTGGAGAACTTGAAGCCCTTGGTGTAGTCGAACTTCTCGACCGCGCGGATCAGCCCGGTGTTGCCCTCCTGGACCAGGTCCAGCATCGGCATCTGGGAGCGGCCGTACTTCCGCGCGATGGAGACGACCAGGCGCAGGTTCGCGGTGATGAACTGCTGGACGGCCCGGCGGCCCTCCTCGGCCATCCACTCCAGCTCCTCCTGGGTGGCGTGCTTGGGTGCGCCGCCCTTGCGGCGTCCGACCCGGCCCTCCGCGAGCAGGTGCTCGGCGAGGAGCCCGGCCTCGATGGTCTTGGCCAGCTCGACCTCGGTGATCGCGTCGAGGAGCGGGGTCCGCGCGATCTCGTCGAGGTACAGCCCGACGCTGTCGCGGCCCTCGATCTCGCGCGTGTGGGTGCGAGTGGTGCTCATCGTGCCCCTTCCCGGCAGGCTCGGGACGGCCGGTGCGCTGCCGTCCACTAGTTCCAACGAAGGAACCCTGTGCAGGATTCCCCGTCCCTTGCGAAGCATTCGCACGTAAGTACGGTCCAGATCGTCGCAGAGTTGCGCTGCGGCACCGATCTCAGGGAGTTCTCAGGGTGATCCCTCAGGGGCACCCTCCGGTGACGGCTCTGTCAGTCCCACCACGTCGAGCACCCACGCGGAGCTGAAGGCGCGGTCCCGCCAGGCGTTGTACCGGCCGCTGACCCCGCCGTGGCCGGCCGACATCTGGGTCTTCAAGAGCACGTCGGCGCGGTTCTCGACGTCGGCCCGCAGCCGGGCCACCCACTTGGCCGGCTCGACGTACAGCACGCGGGTGTCGTGCAGCGAGGTCTCGGCGAGGACCCGAGGGTACCTGGTCGGCCGGACGTTCTCGTACGGCGTGTAGGACCGCATGTACTCATAGACCCCGGCGTCGTGCAGCGGGTCTCCCCACTCCTCCCACTCCACGACGGTCAGCGGCAGGCTGGGGTCGAGGATCGTGGTGAGCGCGTCGACGAACGGCACCTCGGCGAGGATCCCCGCGAAGGCCTCCGGGGCGAGGTTGGCGACCGCGCCCATGAGCAGCCCGCCGGCGCTGCCCCCCTCGGCGACCAGCCGGTCCGGAGCCGTCCAGCCGGCCTCGGCCAGGTGCCGTGCGCAGGCGACGAAGTCGGTGAAGGTGTTGCGCTTGCGGAGCAGCTTGCCCTCCTCGTACCACCGCCGGCCGAGCTCGCCGCCGCCGCGGACGTGCGCGATGGCGAAGCCCATGCCGCGGTCGAGCAGCGACAGCCGGGGGATCGTGAAGTAGGGGTCGATGGAGGTCTCGTAGGCACCGTAGCCGTACAGGACGAAGGGCGTGCTGCCGTCCCGCGCGGTGCCCGCCGGCACGACCAGGGAGATCGGGACCTGGGTGCCGTCGGGGGCCGTGGCCCACTCCCGGTGCTGCTCGTACGCCGCCGGGTCGAAGCCGCCCAGCACCGGCATCTGCTTGCGCAGGGTGCGCGTGCCCGAGCGCAGGTCGTAGTCGTAGACGGCGCTGGGGGTGGCCATCGTGGTGTAGCCGAACCGCACGGTCGGCTGGCTGAACTCCGGGTTGCCGGCCAGCCCGACGGTGTGCACGGTGTGCTCGTGCTGCATCACCTCGTCGGCACGCACGCGCAGCCGCCCGTCGCGCCGCTCCAGGTGCAGCAGCCGGAGCCGGGTGAGCCCCTCGCTGCGCTGGGACACCACGACGTGGCCCGCGAAGGCGTCGGCGTCCTCCAGCCGCACCGCCGGGTCGTGAGGGAGGAGCGGCTGCCAGTGCTCGTGACCAGCCGGGCCGATGGCGTCGACGGGGGTCCAGGCCAGCTCGAAGTTCTCCGCCCCGTCGTTGTGCAGCACCAGCAGGACGTCGTGGCCGTCCACGACGGCGTGCTCGACGGCGTACTCCACGCCCTGGCGGCGGGGCGCGACGACGCGGGGCTCCGCGGTCGGGTCGGCGGCGTCGAGAAGGTGGTACTCGCTGGTCACCTTGCTGCCGCTGCCGACCACGACGTACCGGTCGCTGCGGGTGCGGCCCACCGACACCCAGAACCGCTCGTCGGTCTCGTGCAGCACGACCCGGTCCGCCGACGGGTCGGTGCCCAGCTCGTGCCGCCACACCGTGTCGGAGCGCCAGGCCTCGTCGACGGTCGTGTAGAACAGGTGGCTGCCCGAGAGCGACCAGGTGGCGCCGTACGACGTGTTCGGGATCGCGTCGGGGAGCAGCTCCCCCGAACCAAGGTCCTTGACCTGCAGCAGGAACCGCTCGTCGCCGGTGGTGTCGGTGCTGAACGCCAGCAGCGTGCCGTCGGGGCTGACCGAGCTCGCGCCGAGGGCGAAGAAGTCATGGCCCTCGGCGAGCTCGTTGGCGTCGAGGAGGACCTGCTCGCCCGGCACCTCGGTCTGCGGGTCGAGCTCGGGAGGGGCCCAGTCGTCCGGGCCGGCGACCGGGCGGCGGCAGCTGATGCCGTACTGCTTGCCCTCGACGGTGCGCCCGTAGTACCAGAACTCGCCGACCCGCGCCGGCACCGACAGGTCGGTCTCCTGGGTGCGCGTCTTGATCTCGGTGAAGAGTCGCTCGCGGAGGCCGGCCAGGTGCGCGGTGGCGGCCTCGGTGTAGGCGTTCTCCGCCTCGAGGTAGGCCAGCGTCTCCGGGGCCTCCTTGTCGCGCAGCCACTCGTACTCGTCGAGGAACGTGTGGCCGTGGTGGGTGCGCAGGTGCGGCACCTTCGCGGC
>JBIOYO010000066.1:0-3131 GCA_044870175.1 Nocardioidaceae bacterium
GTCGCGCCGCGGCGTACGTCGCCGGCCTGCACCTGCTGCTCCTGCCGCTCCGCACGCTCCTCTGCCATGACGCTGGACCGCAGCTGGTAGGGCACGGAGATCACCATGACGCCCGGTGTGAACAACAGCCGGCCCTTCAGCCGCAGCGCGGTCTGGTTGTGCAGCAGCTGCTCCCACCAGCGCCCGACGACGTACTCGGGGATGAACACCGCGACCACCCCGCGCGGGCTGGCCTTCCGGATCGCCCGGGCGTACTCGACGATCGGGCGGATCACCTCGCGGTACGGCGAGTCGAGGACCTTCAGCGGCACCTCGATGCCGCGCCGGTCCCACTCCTCCACGATCTGGTCCCGGGCGACCGGGTCGGTCGAGACCATGACCGCCTCGAGCACGTTCGGCCGCGACGCCTTGGCGTAGGCGAGCGCACGCATCGTGGGCTTGTGCACCTTGGAGACCAGGACCATCGCGTGCACGCGCGTGGGCAGGAACTGGTCCTCGTCGCGGATCTCCAGCTCGCGCCCCACGTTGTCGTAGTGCCGCCGGATGCTCTTCATGATCACGAAGAAGACCGACATCGCGAGGATCGCGATCCAGGCTCCGGCGAGGAACTTCGTGACCAGGACGACGACCAGCACGACGGCCGTCATGCCGAGGCCGAAGGTGTTGATCGCGCGCGAGCGCAGCATCCGCCGCCGGACGGCGGCGTCGGTCTCGGTCTTCAGGTGCCGGGTCCAGTGCCGGATCATGCCGAGCTGGCTGAGGTTGAACGACACGAAGACGCCGACGATGTAGAGCTGGATCAGCCGGGTGACCTCGGCGTTGAAGGCGACGATCAGGACCATCGCCATCGCCGCCAGGATCAAGATGCCGTTGCTGTACGCCAGCCGGTCGCCACGCGCCCCGAGCTGGCGGGGTAGGAAGCCGTCCTGGGCGAGGATCGAGCCGAGCACGGGGAAGCCGTTGAAGGCGGTGTTCGCGGCGAGGGCCAGGATGATCCCGGTCATCGCGACCACGAAGTAGAACCCCAGGTCGGCGTTGTCGAACACCGCCCGCGCCAGCTGCGACACCACGGTGTGCTGCTCGTAGTCGTCCCCCAGCGGCTGGCCGTCGGAGGTGGTGAGCCGGTGGAGGTCGGCGTTGTCGACGTACTTCAGGCCCATCTCGCGGGCCAGCGCGATGATGCTCAACAGCATGGTGATCGAGAGCAGGCCGAGCAACAGCAGGGTGGTCGCGGCGTTCCGGCTCTTGGGCTTGCGGAAGGCCGGCACCCCGTTGGAGATCGCCTCCACGCCGGTCAGCGCCGCACACCCCGACGAGAACGCCCGGGCGAGCAGCACGACGAGCATGATCCCGCCGAGCGTGCCGTCGAAGTCCGGGTCGGGCGTGATCACCAGGTCGGCGCTCTCGACCGGGGGGAGCGTCCCGGCCAGGTCGCGGAACAGCCCGACGAGGGCCATCCCGAGGATGGCCACCATGAACCCGTAGGTGGGAATGGCGAAGAAGGCGCCCGACTCGCGCACTCCGCGCAGGTTCAGCGCGGCCAGCACCGCGACGATGACACACGCCCAGGTGGCCTCGTGCTGCTGCATGAACGGCAGCGCCGACTTGGCGTTGTCGACGGCGGAGGCGATCGAGACCGCGACGGTGAGCACGTAGTCGACGAGCAGCGCGCTGGCCACGGTGACCCCGGCGGTCGGGCCCAGGTTGACCGTGGCCACCTCGTAGTCGCCCCCGCCGCTGGGATAGGCGTGGACGTTCTGCCGGTACGACGCCACCACGGTGATCATGACGACCGCGACCGCGACGCCGACCTTCCACGAGTACGTGTACGCCGACGCGCCGGCCAGCGACAGCATCAAGAAGATCTCCTGCGGGGCGTACGCCACCGACGACAGCGCGTCGCTGGCGAACACCGGCAGGGCGATCCGCTTGGGCAGCAGGGTCTCGCCGAGCTGGGAGGACCGCAGCTTGCGGCCCAGCAGGATCCGCTTGGAGACGTCGCCGACACCCACGAGTGAAGGCTAGCGTTCGGTGTAGCGTCTGTGCCGTGCACGTGGTGATCATGGGCTGTGGTCGCGTCGGCAGCACGCTGGCCCGCGGTCTGGAGGACCGCCAGCACACCGTCTCGGTCATCGACAGCAACCCCGACTCGTTCCGCCGGCTCGGGCCCTCCTTCGGCGGCACCAAGGTCACCGGGATGGGGTTCGACCAGGACGTCCTGGAGAAGGCGGGCATCGACGGCGCGGACGCCTTCGCCGCGGTCTCCAGCGGCGACAACTCCAACATCATCGCCGCCCGCGTGGCGCGCGAGACGTTCGGCATCCAGAAGGTCGTCGCCCGCATCTACGACCCGGGCCGCGCCGAGGTCTACCAGCGCCTCGGGATCAGCACGGTCGCCACCGTCCGGTGGACCGCCGACCAGATCATCCGGCGGCTGCTGCCCGCAGGGGCGGAGCCGGACTTCCGCGACGCGAGCGGGACCATCCGCCTCGACGCCATCATGGTGAACGACCTGTGGGTCGGGCAGCGCACGGTGAAGCTGCAGGAGCAGTCGGGCGCGCGCATCGCGTGGATCGACCGGCTCGGCGAGGGGATGATCCCCACCCGCGACACGGTGATGCAGGAGGGCGACCTGCTGCACCTGGTGATGCGGGAGGAGCGCGCGGACAAGGTGTACGCCGTCTTCCACGAGGGACCGGAGGCAGACTGATGCGGGTTGCCATCGCGGGCGCCGGGGCGGTGGGGCGGTCGATCGCCCGCGAGCTGATCGAGAACGGCCACGTCGTACTCCTCATCGACAAGGACCCCAACGCGATCCACCCCGAGCGGGTGCCGGACGCCGAGTGGCTGCTGGCCGACTCCTGCGAGCTGTCCTCGCTGGAGGAGGCGCACCTGGAGACCTGCGACGTGGTCATCGCGGCCACCGGCGACGACAAGGTCAACCTGGTCACGTCGTTGCTGGCGAAGACCGAGTTCGCGGTGCCCCGCACCGTCGCCCGGGTCAACCATCCCAACAACGAGTGGCTGTTCACCGAGGCGTGGGGCGTCGACGTGAACGTGTCGACACCGCGGATCATGTCCGCGCTCGTGGAGGAGGCGGTCACCATCGGCGACGTCGTCCGGCTGTTCAC
>JBIOYO010000067.1:0-2997 GCA_044870175.1 Nocardioidaceae bacterium
CCCGGTTCTCCCGGCTGGTCGAGGTGTTCCAGGCCTGCCGCGGCAGCTACGAGGCCGACGGCTGCTTCCGGCAGTACTCCGACGGCACGCGCACCGGCACGTTCACCCTGGACGGGCTGCGACGCGGGCACCGGTTCGGGCTGATCGCGTCCTCCGACCACGGCCACGGGGCCAGCTATGTCGGCGCGTTCGCACGCTCGCTCAACCGCGCCGACGTGTTCGAGGCACTGCACGAGCGCCGTACCTTCGCGGCCACGACCCGCGACGTCGTCGTGGACCTCCGCATGGGCGACGTCTTCATGGGCGAGGAGGCGCCGCCGGGCACCGAGCCCACCCTCACCGTGCACGCCGAGGGGTACGCCGAGCTGGCCCGCGTCGAGGTCCTGCGCGACGGCGAGGTGGTGCACAGCGTCGAGCCGGACCTCGGCCTTCCCCCCGGCTGGGTGCGCGTGCCGCTGCGCCTGGAGTGGGGCAGGGCCGACGGCACGACCGTCTGGGACGGCTCCTTGGTGGTCTCCACGGAGGCACGGGTGCTCCGGACGCCGTACTGGAGCCCCGAGATTGCCGCTGTCGACGACGCCGGCGTCTCATGGCGGTCCACCACCCGCAGCTTCGGCGAGCCGTACGGGTCGCAGCGCGGCGGCGTCGAGCTCACCCTGGTCGGGCCGCCCGGCGCGACGGCCACCGTCAACGTCGGCTCCCGCCGCGCCACCCTGACCCTGGCCGAGCTGCTCGACTCCGGCGGCCACGAGGTCCCCGGCGGCCCCGGCCGGCTGCGGCTCCAGCCCGGCACCGGCGGACTGGCCGGCCTGGGCACGCGGGTCCTCGACCTGGCCTGGGCCGACGCCCACCCCGGTCCCGCGTTCTACTACGCCCGGGTGTTCCAGGTGGACGGCGAGATGGCGTGGTCCTCGCCGATCTGGACCACCGGCTGACACCTGGCGGCATCCACGGGCGGGCGTCGCGGGAGTGTCGAATCCGGACAATCCGCCGTTCTCCGGCCAATCCTGGTTCTGGCGTCTACGCTCCATGCCTGCCCGGTCTCCCCATCCGGGCAGGCTTGGAGGACCCTTCCCGTGAGCACGTCTCGGCACCGCGCAGGCCAAGCGCCCGGACCTCGTCGACCATCCGCACGCGCGCTCGCAGTCGCGGTTGCGGCCGCGGTGCTGGTCGCCGCGGTGGGGATCGTGGTCGTGGTCCGGGTGGTATCCGGCGGCTCGGACTCCGACTCCGCGTCGGCGGGCAAGGACGCCGCGTCCTGCTCGTCGTCCCCGGAGCTCACGGTGGCGGCGGCTCCGGAGATCGCCTCGGTGGTGGAGGGCCTGGCCGCCGACCTGACCACGGGCGAGGGCTGCGCCGCCGTGGAGGTCGTCGCCGAAGCGCCGGTCGCCGTCGCGGCCGCCGTGGCGGGCGGCTCCGAGGACAGCCCGGAGGTCCCCGACGCGTGGGTGCCTGACTCCTCGCTGTGGCTCACCGCCTCCGACGAGCCGTTCAAGGTCGCCCCGGGGTCTGACGACTCGGTCGCCTCCAGCCCGTTGGTCTTCGCGGTCGGCCCGGAGACCGCGAAGGCGCTGGACGACGGTGCCCGTCCCGAGGTCGCCGACCTGGTCCGGGCCGCCGTGACCGGTGAGACGCTGAGCCTGAAGGTCACCAACGAGGCCAGGGCCCCCGAACGCGTGGGCGCCGTGGCCTCCCTGTACGACGCGGTGCAGGGCACGGCCGACGCGCGGGCGTCGATGACCGGCCTGCTGCGCAGCGTGGAGCTCACCGACGACTCCCCGCGCCAGCTGCTGTCCGGCCTGCCGGACGAGGAGGGCGCCGCCGTCGCCATCTCCGAGCAGGCCATGCTGGCGGCGAACCGCGAGGGCGACCTCGGCCTGGTCGGCATCTACCCCCACACGGTCGCCTTCGACTACCCCTTCCTGCTGCTCACCGAGGACGACTCGGTCGCGGCGCTGGCCCAGGAGCTCAAGCAGCGGCTGCGCAGCCCCGAGGGCCAGCAGGCGGTCCAGGAGGCCGGCTTCCGCGACGCCGAGGGCGCGGTCGGCACCGAGGAGGTCGACCAGGCCGGCATCGACACCACGACGGTGACCCCCGCTCCGATGCAGCCGGCCAACCTGGCCATGGCCGAGCAGGCGATGGCGCTGGTCCAGCGGGAGTCCCGGCTGCTCGCCGTACTCGACGTCTCCGGCTCCATGGGCTGGGCCCTCGGCGGCCGCACCGCACCCGGCCCGTCCCGCATCGTGATCGCCAGGGGCGCCGCGGCGCAGGGGCTCTCCCTCTACCCGGAGACGACCAAGCTGGGGCTGTGGACGTTCCCCCGGGTGGCCACCACTCCGCGCACCCACCGCGTGGTCGAGCCGGTGACCCTCCTGACCGGCGACCGGCGCGAGGAGCTCGCCTCATCGCTGGCCACCCTCCGCGAGGTGCCGCGCGGCGGCACCCCGCTGTACGCGACGACCCTCGCGGCGGCGCGGCAGATGCGGCGGTCCTGGGACCCCGGACGGGTCAACGCCGTCGTCGTCCTGTCCGACGGCAAGGACACCGAGGGCGGGGTGTCGCTGAGCTCGCTGACCGAGACACTGCGGTCGTTCCGGGACTCCGCGCGCCCGGTGCCGGTCGTGACGATCGGCTTCGGCCCCGACCGTGACGGGCAGGCACTGGCCGCCATCGCCGACGCCTCGGGAGGCGCGTACTACCCCGCCGACAGCGCCAAGGACATCCGCAAGGTGTTCCTCGACGCCCTCGGCCAGCGCACCTGCCGCCCCAACTGCTGACCCCTCCCCTCTCTCCTCCCCTCCCCTCCTCTCCCCCTCTCCTCTCCACTCCTCCTCCCTCACGCCGAGCCGTCGTTCGTGCTCCGCTGTGGGACGCCGAGCCGTCCCATCTGTCGCCACCTCGACCGCCGAGCCGCCCCATCTGCCGCCGACTCGACCGCCGAACCGCCCCAACTCACGCCGACTCGACCCGAGCCGTCTTGCACGCCGCCTCGGTGGG
>JBIOYO010000068.1:0-3149 GCA_044870175.1 Nocardioidaceae bacterium
GGGTATGCCGGGCGGGTGCCGCAGTCGACGTCGACGTACCCGTCCTCGAGCAGCCGCGCCACGAGGAGGTTCGTCGCCACCACGCCGCGGGTCAGTGTCGCGTCGTACACCACCGAGTGGTTCCGTCCGGCGTGCAGCCGCACCGCCACCGTCCCCTGCACGCCGTCGAACCACCCGGTGCAGGTCAGCCCGGCCGGCAGCCGCCGGTGCCAGTCCGGACAGCTGAGGTACTGAAGCGTGAGCCCGTCGTCACGGACCCGCGCGGCGAGCACCTCGGTGACGCTGCGCTCCACGCCGTCCATGGGCGCGGCCGGCGGCGTCTCCCGGGTCGGGGTCGGGCCGCCGGCCACCGGCTCGGTCCCCGGCGGCGAGGCCGGGGCGCAGCCCGTCAGAAGGAGCGCCGCGACGACCACTGTGGCGACCACTGCGCCTATCACCGGGCCGACCACTGGGGCGACCACCGCGGGCACGACCTCGACCCTACCGGTCGACCCACGGCGCACACCCGGCCCGGATTGGTGTCACCGGCGCCGGGCGGCGATGATCGCCCGTGTGGAGCGGCTTCACCACGGGGCTGTGCCTGCTGGAGCCGTGATCGACGGAGGGCACCCACTCAGGAGCCCGGCCCGGAGGAGGCAGCGCATGACCGAGGAGACCGGACCGCAGAGCACGGCGGAGGTGGCCACGGAACGCCCGGCCCGCTACGGCAGGCAGCTCGTGTCGCACCTCACCCGTCGCGCCAGCGGTGAGTGGTCCGACGACGAGCAGCAGGGAAGCATCGACTTCACCGACGGACGGGCCACCTTGTCCTGCGCGCCCGGGGCGCTGCTCCTGAGTGTGCACGCGGCGCCGGACTCGGTGGCGCGGCTGGAGGACGTCGTGGGCCGGCACCTGGTGCGGTTCGGTGCCCGCGACGAGCTGGTCGTGCGTTGGGTCCGGGCCGACGGGACCGCGGGCACCGAGCAGCGGAAGCAGGAGGACTGAGGAGTTTCGTGGCCTGAGGCAATCCCCGAGCAGGGTCATTCCAGATGACCCGACTGGGCGATAGCGCAACCGCTCACGGACGCGATGGGATGGTCTCCACGGCCGGGGGTGTGCTTTTCGGCTGGGGGGCGTGACACCTCACGACGACCCGAGCGTCGAGGAGGTGCGGCGCGCGGCGGTGCCGAGGCAAGGCGCCGGCAGGAGTCCTGCTGGTGGCTGCCGTTCTCGGCGGCATCGACCGCGTGACCGAGCCCCGGCTCGGCTGCGAGTCAGCGCAGCCCGTGCGCCTGGCGGATCACCCGAACGATCCCCGCCATGATCTCGGTCAGCCCGAAGTCCTTCGGCGTGAAGACCGCCGCGACACCGAGCTCGGTCAGCCGGGTCGCGTCGGAGGGGGGCACGATGCCGCCGACGACCACCGGTACGTCGTCCAGGCCCGCCTCGCGCAGCCCGTCGAGGACCGCCGGCACGAGCTCCATGTGCGACCCGGAGAGGATCGACACGCCGACGCAGTGCACGTCCTCGGCGACGGCGGCGGCGACGATCTGCTCAGGAGTCAGCCGGATGCCCTGGTACACGACCTCGAACCCCGCGTCCCGGGCGCGGACCGCCACCTGCTCCGCGCCGTTGGAGTGGCCGTCGAGGCCGGGCTTGCCGACCAGGAGCCGCAGCCGGCCGCCGAGCTCCTCGCCGGTCCGACGGACCTGCTCGCGCACCTGCTCCAGGGCCGCGCCCGCCTCCACCACGCCCGTGGCGCCGCCGACGCCCGTGGGCGCGCGGTATTCGCCGAACACCTCCCGCAGGGTCCCGGTCCACTCACCGGTGGTCGCGCCCGCGCGGGCCGCCTCCAGCGTCGCCGCCATCAGGTTGGCGCCGGTCTTGGCGTCCTCTGCCAGCCGGGTCAGCGCGCGGTCCACCGCAGCCTGGTCGCGCTCCTCCCGCCACGCCCGGACGCTGGCCACGGCCGCCGCCTCCGCCTCGGGGTCGGCGACCTGGATGGCGGCGTCGAGGTCCGCGGTCAGCGGTGAGGGCTCGGTGGCCTGGAAGCGGTTCACGCCCACGACCACCTCCTCGCCGGACTCGATGCGGGCCCGCCTGGCGGCGTGCGAGGACACCAGCGCCTGCTTCATGTAGCCGGACTCCACCGCCGCGACGGCGCCCCCCATGGCCTGCACGCGGTCCATCTCTTCGCGCGCCCCCGCGATGAGCTCCGCGACCTTGGCCTCCACGACGGGGGAGCCGGTGAAGATGTCGTCGTAGTCCAGCAGGTCCGACTCGTAGGCGAGCACCTGCTGAAGCCGCAGCGACCACTGCTGGTCCCAGGGCCGCGGCAGGCCGAGCGCCTCGTTCCAGGCGGGCAGCTGGACGGCGCGGGCCCGGGCGTCCTTGGACAGCGTGACGCCGAGCATCTCCAGGACGATCCGCTGGACGTTGTTCTCCGGCTGCGCCTCGGTCAGCCCGAGCGAGTTCACCTGGACGCCGTACCGGAAGCGGCGCATCTTCTCGTCGGTCACGCCGTAGCGGTCGCGGGTGATCTCCTCCCACAGCGCGACGAACGCGCGCATCTTGCACATCTCCTCGACGAACCGCACCCCGGCGTTGACGAAGAACGAGATCCGGCCGACCACCGTGCCCAGGTCGGCGGGGTCCACCTGCCCGGAGTCGCGGACGGCGTCCAGCACCGCGACCGCCGTGCAGAGCGCGAAGGCGAGCTCCTGCACCGGGGTCGCGCCGGCCTCCTGGAGGTGGTAGCTGCAGATGTTGACCGGGTTCCATCGCGGCATCTGGTGGACGGTGTAGGCGATGGTGTCCGTGGTCAGCCGCAGCGAGTGCTCGGGGGGGAAGACGTAGGTGCCGCGGGAGAGGTACTCCTTGATGATGTCGTTCTGGGTCGTTCCGGCCAGCGCTGCGGGGGCGACGCCCTGCTCCTCGGCGACGACCTGGTAGAGCGCCAGCAGCCACATCGCGGTGGCGTTGATCGTCATCGAGGTGTTCATCTCCCCGAGCGGGATGTCCTCGAAGAGCTCGCGCATGTGGCCCAGGTGGGCGACCGGGACGCCGACCTTGCCGACCTCTCCCCGCGCCAGCGGCGACTCCGGGTCGTAGCCGGTCTGCGTGGGCAGGTCGAAGGCCACCGAGAGCCCGGTCTGGCCCTTCGCGAGGTT
>JBIOYO010000069.1:0-2640 GCA_044870175.1 Nocardioidaceae bacterium
TCGGGCCGGTGGTTGAGGCGGCGGTCGCGTACGACGTCCCACAGCGAGCCGGCGGCGCCGGCCTTGGGGTCGAAGGCGCCGAAGACCACCCGCTGGACCCGCGCCAGCACCGCGGCACCGGCGCACATGGTGCACGGCTCCAGCGTGACCACCAGGGTGCAGCCGGTCAGCCGCCACGACCCGAGGGCGCGGGCGGCCTCGCGCAGCGCGACCACCTCCGCGTGGGCGGTGGGGTCGGCGTCCTCCTCCCGACGGTTGCGACCCGTGCCGACCACGTCCCCGACGGGACCCAGCACCAGCGCCCCCACCGGCACGTCACCGGCCGACGTGCCGGCGCGCGCCTCGGCCAGGGCCAGGCGCATCCACGAAGACCAGGCACCGGAGGAGCCGTCGGGGAGGGGCCGGCTCACGGAGCGGCGGTGACGGCGACCACCTCGTCGTACAGCCCGCCGAACCCCAGCCGTCCGGCGATGTCGCCGAGCATCTCGTCGGGGTAGAGGTCGAAGTCGTCGAGCAGCGCCCCCATGTCCCGCGCCGCCATGCCGAGGTCGGCCACGATGCCGAGGTCGCCGGCCGGCACCTGGTCGTCGTCGTCCTCGGGCACCGGCAGGTCCAGGGCCTCGACCGCCGAGCGCGCCAGGGGCCACTCGGTCGCCGCCGTCACGTCGGAGAGCAGGATCTTCGTGTCGGCCCCGGCCACGCGCACGAGCAGGAAGAAGTCCTCGTCGACCGACACCAGCCCCAACGACCCGAAGTCCCCGGGCCAGCGCCGCAGCTCCGCGGACAGCCGGTCGATGTCGCTCACCCGGTCCTCGGTGATCTGCTCGACCTGCCACTCGCCTTCCTCGCGGTAGGCGACCAGGGCGAAGTCGACGCCCTCGACGTCCTGCGCCATGTGCGACCCTCCGCTCCTGAGTCCGGCACTGCACCGAGCCTTCGAGGCGGGCCCCGCCGGCCCGCCACCACCCGATGGTGACAGAGGGAGGTCCCCCGCACCAGGGACGAAAGCTCCCTTCGTGGAGGTGCGGGTGCCCAGCATTCACGAACCTGGCAGGTGCGGTCGGTGCCGCTGCCGCGGTCTGGGAGGACTCTCCTCGGACTAGGTTGAGCCACATGCGCGTCCTCGTCGCGGACCACCCCCTGGTCTCGCACAAGCTGACCACCCTGCGCGACGAGCGGACCAGCTCACCGGTGTTCCGGCTGCTGGTCGACGAGCTGGTGACCCTGCTGGCGTACGAGGCGACCCGCGACGTCCGGGTCGACCGGGTCACCGTCACCACACCTGTCGCGGAGGCCAGCGGCGCCCGCCTGGCCTCCCCCCGGCCCCTGGTCGTGCCGATCCTCCGGGCGGGCTTGGGCATGCTGGACGGGATGATGCGGCTGCTGCCGACGGCCGAGGTCGGGTTCCTCGGGATGGTCCGCAACGAGGACACGCTGGAGGCGTCGACGTACGCCGAGCGGCTGCCCGAGGACCTCTCCGGCCGGCAGTGCTACGTGCTGGACCCGATGCTCGCCACCGGAGGGACCCTGGCTGCGTCGATCCGGTTCCTGGTACGCCGCGGCGCCGACGACATCACCGCGATCTGCCTGCTCACCGCCCCGGAGGGCTGCGCGCGACTCCAGGACGAGCTCGCTCGCACCGACGTCCCGGTCACGGTCGTCACGGCGGCGATGGACTCCCACCTCAACGAGCGGGGCTACATCGTCCCCGGGCTCGGTGACGCCGGCGACCGGCTCTACGGCCTGGCCGGCTGACCGCGGGCCGCGCCACAGCCATCGAGCGACGGCTGGCCGGGCGGCGGCCGCGAGGCGGCCCCGGGGTACGGTCGAGGGCATGGCGTTCCAGGGTGGGTACGTCCCCGGCACCTGGCCGAACGCCGCCAGGCAGGTGGCCGCCTACGAACGGTCCGGCGGCCGCGAGGGCAACATGATGCACGGCCTGCCGGTCGTCATCGTCACCATGCTCGGCGCGCGCTCCGGCAAGGTGCGCAAGGTCCCGGTGATGCGCGTCGAGCACGACGGGCGCTACGCCATGGTCGCGTCGAAGGGCGGCGCGCGCGACCACCCGGGCTGGTACCACAACCTGGTCGCGCACCCGGACGTCGACCTGCAGGACGGCCCGGAGCCGGGGCCGTTCCGGGCGCACGGCGCAGAGGGCGCCGAGCGCGACGAGTGGTGGCAGCGGGCGGTGGCGGCGTTCCCCAACTACGCGGCGTACCAGGAGAAGACCGACCGGGTGATCCCGGTGTTCGTCCTCGAGCCGGTCAGCGGACCTCAGCAAGGCGCAGCGCCTCGGCCAGCGGCGTCGAGGGCCGGCCGGTGAGCAGCTCGACGTCCCCGGAGACCCCGGCCAGCTCGCCGGCCGCGATCGCGGTGTACGTCGACACCCAGGCGTCGAGCTGCCAGGGCGGAGCGCCGTACGGCGCGCGGGACGCGTAGGCCTCCTCGACGGTCTCGTCGACGAACGAGTAGGAGCCGCCGAGCACCCGCGTCATCGTCGCCGCCGCCTCGGCCAGGGTGAACGCCTCCGGACCGGTGAGGTCGTAGGTGCGGGTGCGGTGCCGCAGCGGGTCGCCGAGGACCGCCACCGCGGCGTCGGCGACGTCGCGCTGGGAGACGGCGGCCAGCCGTCCCTCGTCG
>JBIOYO010000070.1:0-3658 GCA_044870175.1 Nocardioidaceae bacterium
CTCGGACGTCCTACTAAATCGAGGTCCCATGACTGCTCTGCACAGGCCGGTCCACCCGGTCCGGCTGGTGACGGCGTCGAGCCTGTTCGACGGGCACGACGCGTCGATCAACATCATGCGCCGGATCCTGCAGAGCCAGGGGGCCGAGGTGGTGCACCTGGGACACAACCGGTCGGTGGCCGAGGTGGTGGACGCGGCGTTGGACGAGGACGTGCAGGGCGTGGCCGTCTCGTCGTACCAGGGCGGGCACGTGGAGTACTTCGAGTACCTCGTCGAGTCGCTGGCCGAGCGTGGCGCCGGGCACGTCAAGGTGTACGGCGGGGGCGGTGGCGTGATCGTGCCGCGCGAGATCGACCGGCTGGGGGAGGCCGGCGTGCGGATCTTCTCCCCCGAGGATGGCCAGCGGCTGGGCCTCGCGGCGATGGTCAACACGATCGTCCGCGACTGCGACGCCGACCTGTGGCGCGCCTGGCAGCCGACCGCCGAGGCGGTGCTGGCCGGCGACCGGCTCGCGGTGGCCCGGGCGATCACGGGCGCCGAGCAGGAGCGGCTCCCCGAGGACCTCCTCGCCCGCATCCGCGCCGCCGCGGCGACCCGGCCGGCGCCCGTGCTCGGGATCACCGGCACCGGCGGGTCCGGGAAGTCCTCGCTGACCGACGAGCTGGTGCGCCGGCTCCGTGTCGACCAGCAGGACAAGCTGCGCGTCGCCGTCGTGGCGGTCGACCCGACCCGGCGCCGGGGCGGCGGCGCTCTCCTCGGTGACCGGATCCGGATGAACGCCCTCGCCGGCGAGCGCACCTACTTCCGCTCCCTGGCCACCCGGGGCGCGCACGAGCTGCCGTCGTCGCTGAGCGACGTGGTCGACGTCCTGAAGGCCGCCGGCTTCGACCTGGTCGTCGTGGAGACCCCGGGCATCGGCCAGGGCGACGCCGCGGTGGTGCCGTACGTCGACGCGTCGCTCTACGTGATGACGCCCGAGTACGGCGCCGCGTCGCAGCTGGAGAAGATCGACATGCTCGACTTCGCCGACGCCGTCGCGATCAACAAGTTCGAGAGGCGCGGCGCGGCCGACGCCATGCGCGACGTGGCCCGCCAGCTGGTCCGCAACCGCGAGGCCTTCGGCAGCAGGCCGGAGGACATGCCGGTGTTCGGCACCTCGGCCGCGACGTTCGACGACGACGGCGTCACGGCGCTGTACCAGCACCTGCGCGACCTGCTCGCCGAGCGCGGGCTGCCGGTCCAGGAGGGCACGCTGGCCCAGGTCTCGGTCAAGGCGTCGACGCGGATCTCCCAGGTGGTGCCGGGCGGCCGCGTGCGCTACCTCTCCGAGATCGCCGACACGGTCCGCGGCTACCACGCCGAGACAGACCGGCTGGCGCAGGCCGCCCGCCGCGCGCAGCAGCTCGCCGACGTGCGCGCCGCCCTCGAGCGCGGCGGGCACGACACCGCCGGCGTCGACGCGCTGCTCGGCGAGACCCGGCTGCCCGAGGACGTCGGCCGGCAGCTCGAAGCGTGGCCGGCCGTGGTGGAGTCGTACTCCGGCGACGAACAGGTGGTCCGGGTCCGCGAGAAGGAGATCCGCACCGCGCTCACCAAGGAGTCGCTGTCCGGCAGCCACATCCCTCGCGTCGCACTGCCCAGGCACACCGACCACGGCGAGCTGGTCGGCTACTTCCGCCGCGAGAACCTCCCGGGCTCGTTCCCCTTCACCGCAGGCGTCTTCGGTTTCAAGCGCGACAACGAGGACCCGGCCCGGATGTTCGCCGGCGAGGGCGACCCGTTCCGCACCAACCGGCGCTTCAAGCTGCTGTCGGAGGGCCAGCCCGCCACGCGACTGTCCACCGCGTTCGACTCTGTCACCCTCTACGGCCGCGACCCCGACCCACGGCCGGACGTCTACGGCAAGGTCGGCACGTCGGGCGTCTCGGTGGCGACGCTCGACGACATGAAGGCACTCTATGACGGCTTCGATCTTGTCTCTCCGACGACATCGGTGTCGATGACGATCAACGGCCCGGCCCCGACCGTGCTGGCGTTCTTCCTGAACACCGCGATCGACCAGCAGGTCGACCGGTTCCGCGACAGGGAGGGCCGCGAGCCCACCGCCGAGGAGCGGGAGGACCTGGCGGCGTACGCGCTCGCCAACGTCCGCGGCACGGTGCAGGCCGACATTCTCAAGGAGGACCAGGGCCAGAACACCTGCCTGTTCTCGACCGAGTTCTCCCTGCGGATGATGGCCGACATCCAGGAGTGGTTCATCCAGCACCAGGTGCGCAACTTCTACTCCGTCTCCATCTCCGGCTACCACATCGCCGAGGCGGGGGCGAACCCGATCAGCCAGCTCGCGTTCACGCTGGCCAACGGGTTCACCTACGTCGAGGCCTACCTCGCCCGCGGCATGGAGGTCGACGACTTCGCGCCGAACCTGTCGTTCTTCTTCTCCAGCGGCATGGACCCGGAGTACGCCGTCCTCGGCCGGGTGGCCCGCCGGATCTGGGCTGTGGCCATGCGGGAGCGGTACGGCGCGAACGAGCGGTCCCAGAAGCTGAAGTACCACGTCCAGACGTCCGGGCGCTCCCTGCACGCCCAGGAGATGGCCTTCAACGACATCCGCACGACGCTGCAGGCGCTCACGGCGACGTACGACAACGCCAACTCGCTGCACACCAACGCCTACGACGAGGCGGTCACCACGCCCACCGACGAGTCCGTACGCCGCGCGCTGGCGATCCAGCTGGTGATCAACCGCGAGTGGGGGCTGGCGATGAACGAGAACCCGCTCCAGGGCTCCTACATCGTCGACGAGCTCACCGACCTCGTGGAGGAGGCGGTCCTCGCGGAGTTCGACCGGATCAGCGAGCGCGGTGGCGTCCTCGGCGCCATGGAGACCGGCTACCAGCGGGGACGCATCCAGGACGAGTCGATGCTCTACGAGCAGCGCAAGCACGACGGCTCGCTGCCGATCGTCGGGGTCAACACGTTCCTCGGCCCGCAGCGCGACCACCAGCCGGTGGAGATCGAGCTGGCCCGTGCCACCGAGGAGGAGAAGGCGTCCCAGCTGGAGCGGGTGGGCGGCTTCCAGGAGGCCCACCGCACCGAGGCGGAGGCCGCGCTGTCCCGGCTCAAGGCGGCCGCGACGGGCGGGGAGAACGTCTTCGCCGTGCTGATGGGCGCCGCCCGGGTCTGCTCGCTGCAGCAGGTCACCGACGCGTTCTTCGAGGTGGGCGGGCAGTACCGGCGCAACATCTGAGCACCTCACAGCCACATGGCCGGGTCGTCGAGGCCGCCGTCGCCTCGGGGCGGGTCGAGCAGGACGGGCGGCGGGTGGCGCCGGCCTCGCCCGAGGCTCGCGACGCGCCCGGCGACCCGGCCGAGCGGGCCGGTGCGGCCGGCAGACAGCCGGACCAGGTCGCTGCGGGCAGGACCGGCCGGCATCGCGCGCGGCAGCCGCCAGGCGGTCACCAGCCACGGCGGCAGCCCGAGCAGGCGCAGCGCCCGGCCCAGCCGCTCGGACTCGGTCTCCTGGTCCGGATCCAAGGGCTCGGCGAGCAGCTCGCCGAGCTCCTCGCCGGCCTGGGGCCGGCCGCAGGCCGTGGCGACGGCCTCGGCACCCTCTGCGCCGACCGGGTCCGGCAGCACGTCGTGGCCGGCGCGGGGC
>JBIOYO010000071.1:0-6533 GCA_044870175.1 Nocardioidaceae bacterium
TGCTCACCGTGCACTCGCTGTCCAAGCGCTCGAACCTGGCCGGCTACCGCTGCGCGTTCGTCGCCGGCGACCCGGCCGTCGTCCGCGAGCTGCTGGCGGTGCGGAAGAACCTCGGGCTGATGATGCCAGGGCCACAGCAGGCGGCGATGGCTGCCGCGCTGGCCGACGACGTGCACGTCGAGGAGCAGCACGCCCGGTACGCCGCCCGCCGTGCCGTCCTTCGCCGGGCCCTCCGGGCGGCGGGCTTCCGGATCGACCACTCCGAGGCCGCGCTCTACCTGTGGGCCACCAACGGCGAGCCATGCCTGGACGCCGTCTCCTGGCTCGCCGACCGCGGCATCCTCGTGGCGCCCGGCTCCTTCTACGGCCCCGCTGGGGGGCGGCACGTCCGGGTCGCCTTCACCGCCACCGACGAGCGGGTCGACGCGGCCGCCCAGCGGCTGGCCTGAGCGGCGCGCCGGTCACGTCCCGGCCACGTCGACGTGCACGTGGTCGCGGTGCTCCAGCACCGCGCGGTCCCCGCTGCGCGACGGCGGCGTGTAGTCGCGCCAGCCGCGTTCCGACCGGCGGCCGGCCGACCAGATCCGCCCGTCGAAGATCACATGGTCGACGTGCAGCCGGGCGGCGTGGGCCACCATGTAGTGGGCGAGGGCCCACCCGCGGCGCCGGTTGTCGGCGGTGACCGGCCGGAAGAAGACGTCCACCGCACGGCCGTCGTAGTGCGCCGACCCCGCCGCGTGCCCGGTGCTCACGCCGCCGGGCGCGAACCCGCCCATCGGCAGGTCGCCGAACCTGGAGCGGACATCGGCGCGGACGGCTGCGGCCCGTGCGGTCAGCCCGCGCGCGTCGAGCGTCGCCGACCCCGCCGGCGGGGGGTCGTCCACCACGCAGCTGAACCGCCCCGGGCTGTAGCCGGTCAGCGCCGACGCGAGTGCCCGGGCGCCCTCGGCGTGGTCCTCGTAGGCACCAGGATGCGCGGAGCGCTGCACCTCCTGCGCCGCTTCGGTGATCGGCATCGAGCGGTAGCCGTCGACCTGCACCAGCCCGTCGTAGAAGGCGTTGGCGGCGTAAACCGGGTCGCGCACCTGCGCGGGCGTGCCCCAGCCCTGTGACGGCCGCTGCTGGAACAGCCCGAGGGAGTCGCGGTCGCCGTGGTCGAGGTTGGACAGCTTCGACTCCTGGAACGCGGTGGCCAGCGCGATCGACACCGCCCGGGCGGGCAGTCCCCGGGCCACGCCCACGGCGGCGATCGTGGCGGCGTTCTCAGCCTGCTCGGTGCTCAGCGTCACGGTCACGTCGCCGACCGTCGCCTCGCAGCCCTCGCGATCGGGCAGGGGCCCCACGCCGTCCCAGACCAGGTAGCCGGCCAGCACGGCGACGACGGCCAGGACGACGAGGGCGATGCCGACCCCGGCTCGCCCCTCCTCGCGCGGACGACGGGTCACGACGTGGGGAGTCAGTTCGCGTGCAGCGCGGCGTTCAGCTCGACGCCGCGGCCCTGCCGCGTGACGGCCTCGACCGCGCCGGTCTGGGAGTTGCGCCGGAACAACAGCCCGTCGGCCCCCGAGAGCGTGGCTGCCTTCACCACCGTGGGAGCACCGTCCGGGCCCGAGACGGTGAGCTTGGTGCCCGCGGTCACGTAGCAGCCGGCCTCCACCACGCAGTCGTCGCCCAGCGAGATCCCGATGCCGGCGTTGGCGCCGATGAGGCACCGCGCTCCGACCGAGATCACCTTCGTGCCGCCGCCGGAGAGAGTGCCCATGATCGACGCGCCGCCGCCGACGTCGGACCCGTCCCCGACCACGACGCCGGCGCTGATCCGGCCCTCGACCATCGAGCTGCCCACGGTGCCGGCGTTGTAGTTGACGAACCCCTCGTGCATCACCGTCGTGCCCGGGGCGAGGTGGGCGCCGAGGCGCACCCGGTCGGCGTCGGCGATACGCACCCCGGACGGCACGACGTAGTCGGTCATGCGCGGGAACTTGTCCACGCCGTACACCGCGACCGGCCCGTACGCCGCCAGCAGCCGGGCACGGGTCTGCTCGAACCCCGCCACCGCGCACGGCCCGGCACTGGTCCACACCACGGTGGTCAGCAGCCCGAACACCCCCGTCATGTCGATGCTGCGCGGCCGCACCAGGCGGTGGCTGAGCAGGTGCAGGCGTAGCCACACGTCGTGGACGTCGGCCGGCGGCGCCTGCAGGTCGGCGACCACCGTGCGGACCACCACCCGGCGGACCCCCCGGACCTCGTCCTCCGTCTCCAGGTCGTGCAGCCAGGGGGGCACCTGGGCCAGGTCGTCGGAGGCCGCGCCGAGCACGGGCCGGGGGTACCAGGTGTCCAGCACGTCGACCCCGCCGGCGGGTCCGGACGCGCCGGACAGCGTGGCCAGGCCGAACGCCCAGGCGGAGCGGGGGACGGAGGAGTCGGTCACGCTGGTCACCGTAGCCGAGCCCCGGCAACCCGGTTCCGGCTCGCTCACGGGCCGGCCGGCTGGCTGGCCGGGGGTGCTCGGCCGGCTGGTTGGATGGCGGCATGGCTGCGACGACGGCACCGGTCCTGGACCTGACCCTCGACCCGGTGAGGTTGACGGAGCGGCTGGTCGACATCGAGTCGGTCAGCGGCGAGGAGGAGGGCATCGCCGACGCGGTCGAGGCCGCGCTGGCCGCGTTGGCGCACCTGCGGGTGGTCCGGCACGGCAACACGGTCGTGGCCCGGACCGGCCTGGGCCGCGCCGACCGGGTCGTCGTGGCCGGTCACCTCGACACCGTGCCGGTCAACGACAACCTGCCGTCCCGCCGCGACGCGCACGCAGTGCACGGCCTCGGCAGCTGCGACATGAAGGGCGGCGTCGCCGTGGCGCTGCACCTGGCCGCCTCGGTGCCGGAAAGCGTCCGCGACGTCACGTACGTGTTCTACGACTGCGAGGAGGTCGAGGCCGAGCGCAACGGCCTCGGCCGGCTGGCGGCGCGGCACCCCGACCTGCTGAGCGCGGACTTCGCGATCCTGATGGAGCCCTCCGACGGCGTCGTCGAGGCGGGCTGCCAGGGCACCCTGCGCGTGGACGTGACCACCCGGGGCGTCCGCGCGCACTCCGCCCGGTCGTGGACCGGCCACAACGCGATCCACGCCGCCGCTCCGGTGCTGCAGCGCCTCGCCGGCTACGCCGCGCGCCGGCCGGTGATCGACGGGCTGGAGTACCACGAGGGCCTCAACGCCGTCGGCATCGCAGGGGGGGTCGCCGGGAACGTTCTGCCCGACCTGTGCACCGTCGCGGTCAACCACCGGTTCGCGCCGGACCGGACCGAGGCCCAGGCGCTGGCCTTCGTGCGGGACTTCTTCGACGGGTTCGAGGTGACGCTTCGCGACAGTGCTCCGGGGGCGCTGCCCGGGCTGTCGGTCCCCGCCGCCGCCGCGTTCGTGGCGGCGGTCGGGGGGACGGTCAACCCGAAGTTCGGCTGGACCGACGTGGCCCGGTTCGGCGCGGTCGGCGTCCCGGCGGTCAACTTCGGTCCCGGCGACCCGCACCTGGCGCACAGGCAGGACGAGCACGTGCCGGTGGCGCAGGTGGAGTCGGTGGCGCGGAGACTGCGCACCTGGCTGAGCGGCGGCTGACCGGCGGCTGGCCGGCGGCTGGCCGGCGGCTGACCGGCGGGCGGGTTGTCGGTGCCGCGTGGCAGCATCGCCGGCATGACCTGGTTCTTCGCGGTCCTGATCGTGGGGCTGCTCGGTGCGGTGGCGGTGGTCGCAGCCGGCTCCGGCGGCTCCCTCGCCGAGGTCTACGACGACCGGCCCGACGCCCGGGTGCAGGCAGACGGACCGCTGGCTTCCGACGACCTGCGCCGGGTCCGGTTCACCACCGCCTTCCGCGGCTATCGCATGTCGGAGGTGGACACCCTGCTGGACCGGCTCGCGGCCGAGCTCGACCTGCTGCTCAGGGCACGATCCCCCGACGAGCCGGCCGCCGGCCGTGACCCTCCCACCGGTCCCGGTGGCCCAGCCGCGGCGCCAGCGGCGGGCTCGGAGCCCGACACCGCGGAAGAGCCCTCGTGAGGGCGCGGCTGCGGCGGGAGATCGAGGTCGGCGTGCCGGCCGGCGCGTTGTGGGATCTGGTCACCGACTGGCCGCGACAGCAGGAATGGGTGCCCGCGACACGCGTGGAGGCGGTGGCGGGTCCGACCCGCGCGGTGGGCGAGCGGTTCCGGGCCTGGACCGGGCTGGGCCCGCCGACGCGTCACATCGGCTTCTGGGACCCGATGACTGTCACCGGGTGGTGCCCGCCGGAGGGGCCGGACCAGCCGGGGTGGTGCGAGGTCCTGCACACCGGGAGGCTGGTGCGCGGAGTCGGACAGCTCGCGGTGACGCCCTGCGGCCCGGGCCGGAGCCGGATGGTGTGGTTCGAGGGCGTCGACCTGCCCGCCGGCCCGCTCGGCCGGGGAGCCTGGGTGCTGCTGCGCCCGCTGGTCGCCCGGGGCGTCGACCTCGCGCTGCGGCGGCTGCGCACGCTCGCGGAGGGGGAGCGTGGCTGAGCCCGCCTCCACGCGGGGCCGCGCCGGCGCGGACGGTCCCGCGCGCTGCGCCTGGGCGACCTCGGCTCCGGAGTACCTCGCCTACCACGACCTGGAGTGGGGACGGCCCGTGGCCGGTGACGCCGCCCTCTACGAGCGGCTGACCCTCGAGGCGTTCCAGGCCGGGCTGTCGTGGATCACGATCCTGCGCAAGCGGGAGGCGTTCCGCCGTGCGTTCTCGGGCTTCGACCCCGCGGTCGTCGCGTCGTACGACGACGGCGACGTCGCCCGGCTGCTGGCCGACCCGGCCATCGTCCGCAACCGAGCGAAGATCCTCGCCGCCGTCTCCAACGCCCGAGCCGTCCTCGGCCTCCCCGAAGGGCTCACGGCGGTGCTGTGGTCGTTCGCACCGGAGCAGCAGCGCACGCCCCTCGGGCCGGAGGATGTGCCCGCCACCGCGCCGGAGGCGATCGCGATGAGCCAGGAGCTGAAGCGCAGGGGCTTCCGGTTCGTCGGCCCCACGACGGCGTACTCGCTCATGCAGGCCACCGGGATGGTCAACGACCACGTGGCGGCGTGCTGGGTCCGCGACGAGGTGGCGGGACTGGCCCGGCCGGGCCTCGCTCCCGGCGCCGAAGGGTGAAGCCTGTGCAGGACGGTGCCGGCCCCGGCCCCGCATGCGCGATAATGGTCCGCACACCCGCGCCTCGATGGATCCCGGAGCACAGCGCGGCCCCCGGGGACCGGACGTGACGGCGCTCGGCTGACAAGGGAAGAGGTACACGGATGGCGGCCATGAAGCCGCGGACGGGCGACGGCCCGCTCGAGGTCACCAAGGAGGGGCGCGGCATCGTGATGCGCGTCCCGCTCGAGGGCGGGGGCCGGTTGGTGGTCGAGCTCAACGCAGAGGAGGCCGGTGCACTCGGGGCGGCCCTCGACGAGGTCGTCGGCTGACGACCCTGTCACGAACGCCGGACCCCGGCCGTGCCCCCGAGCCGGCCGGGGTCTCGTCGTGATGGCTCTGCGCCGGCGCTGCCCACGGCCGGTCACAGAGTAGGGTCAGGCGTCGCATGCGCAGCAGGTACGGGGAGAGAGGCGGTCCGTTGGCCCGGTCCGGTCAGGTGTCACCGCCGGAGATCGCTCTCCGTGACGGCGCCGCGTCGGCAGTGGTCGGAGCAGACGTGGTCGCGCTGCCGATGGTGCAGGACGACCACGGCGTCCTTCTCGGTCCTGGCGCCGCCGAGCTTCTCGACGAGCTCGACACCGACGTCCTCGCCGTGGTGGAGCACCAGGAGGCCACGGGTGCCGTCGGCGAGGTCGTGACGGTGCCCGTGCTCGACTCGTCCCGGCTGACCAACCCGCAGCTGCGCACCGTGCTGCTGGTCGGCGTCGGCCGTGCGGCGCCTCGTGAGCTGCGGCGGGCCGGAGCGGTGGTCGCGCGACGCACCCGCGGCAAGGGCGTGGTCGCCACGTCGATCGCGGCCCTTGCCGACGACGACGGGCTGGTGGCCCTGGTCGAGGGGCTGGTCCTGGGCTCCTTCGGCTTCCACCGCCGGTCCTCGGACCCGGACAACCCCCCGGTGCACCGGGTGGTCCTCGCCGGAGTGCCCGACCCCTCCGCTCGGCGCGGCGCACTCGAGCGGGCGATGGCGGTGGCCGGAGCCGCCTGGCTGTCGCGCACCTTGGCGCTGGTGCCCTCCAACGAGAAGAACCCGGCCTGGATGGTCGACCGGGCCGAGGAGATCGCCGCCGCCGCGGGTCTGGAGACGCAGGTCTGGGACGAGCAGCGTCTCGCCGAGGAGGGCTTCGGCGGGATCGTCGGCGTGGGCAAGGCCTCGGTCAGCCCGCCGCGGTTGGTGCAGCTGGACTACGCTCCGCCCAAGGGCGCCCGGCGCGCTCCGCGGGTGGTGCTGGTCGGCAAGGGCATCACCTTCGACACCGGCGGACTGTCGATCAAGCCGGCCGAGAACATGATGACCATGAAGCGTGACATGACCGGTGCCGGTGTGGTCCTGGCGGTCATGG
>JBIOYO010000072.1:0-5110 GCA_044870175.1 Nocardioidaceae bacterium
AGCGCCGACAGCCGCCCGGTGACCCGTTGCGCGTTCGCCTGGTCGTCCCACAGGTCCGGGGCAGCCACCTGCTCCCCGAGCGAGGCGAGCTCGGCGCGCATGGCGTCGAGGTCCAGCACCTGCTCGATGGTGTGCATCGTCGCTTGGAGCTGCTTGACCTGGGTGGGGAAGTCGGGGCCGGCCACCCATCGAGGCTACCCGGCGCGGACTGGTGCCTGATTCCCATGGGGTCGAGACGGTTAGCGGCTTCCCACGGCGTGCGCGTCGAGGGAAGCGGCAGAGGTTCTAGGTGAGTGCGAACGGGCCGAGGTGCTGCCCGCCGCGCACAAGAGACGGCTCGACCCCGCAGGCCGCGCACAAGAGACGGCTCGACCCCCGCAGGCCGCGCACAAACGACGGCTCGGCATCGCCTCGCGGGGCAGTTGCGACGGCTCGTCGGTGGTTCCAGTGGGGTCAGTCGGTGACCACGACGTACGACGCGGCGGTGCCGGTGACGGTGGTGGTGCCCTCCCAGCCGGGTGGGGCGAAGGGCAGGTCGAGCGGCGCGGTGACGCGGACGGCGACGGCTTCGGTGGAGGCCTGGACCTGGTAGCCGAGGCCGGGGTAGCGCGAGTGCGCGCCCACGGCGGCGAGGTACTCCGCGACGTACCGCCGGGCGACCGCGGGGTCGATGTCGGCGCGCTCACCGAGGCCGCCCTGGTAGACCCGTTCGCCCTGCACGCCGTCGGCGGCGGCCAGCGCGGCGCCGTCGGCGACCGAGTCCAGGCCCTGACGGCGCAGGTACGCCGCGGAGGCGTCGACGACCACGACGACCATCAGCAGCGCGACCAGGAAGAACCCGACGATCATCAGGCTGGTCTGACCGCCCTCGCTCCGGCGCCGGTGGTGCGCGCTCACCGGTCGTCCCGGAAGGTGCCGTAGGCGACGCTGTGGCTCGCCTCGACCCGGACCGTGGGGGTGTTGCCGCCGAGCGCCGCCGGCGCCAGCGGCAGCGGCACCTGCATCTGGATGCGCACGTCGATCGTCGAGCCCGGCGACAGGCAGTTCCCGGGTTGCGGGTGGCAGGACACGCGCAGGCTGCCGTCGCTCAGCTCGAGGTGCTGGTCGCGCAGCGCCACGGCGGCCGCCGTCCTGGCTCGCGCCATGCCAACCCCCTCGTCCGGCGCCAGGGAGTAGGCCCGGCCCGCGGCCCGGGCGGCGCCGCTGACACCGAAGGCGGCGCGCTGGACGTCGAAGACGGTGAGGACGACGTAGGCGAGTGGGACCAACAGCAGGATGGACAGCCAGGTCACCTCGATCAGCGCGGTGCCTCGCTGGTCCCGTCGCCGGGTCAGGATCGGTCTCACGGCACCGTCTCCTCCACTGCGTGGCCGGAGACGTGCAACGCGACGGCTGGACCCCACAGGCCGAGCGCGGGGACCTCGGCGTCGACGTCGACTCTCACTCCTGGCGCGCCGTCGACCGTGACCTCGCTGGCCGAGACCTGGCCGGCATACCGGCCGGCGAGGACGCCGCGGATCTGGCTCCGGGTCCGCTCGGCGCCCGCGGCGGCGGGCCGGTCGGCCGTGGCGCCGTACCGGGCCCCCTCGGACGCCGCGGAGGTCAGCGTGTTGCGCACGTGCAGGACCAGGCCGAGCTGCAGGATGCCGAGGAAGAGGGGCACCAGCACGACCAGCACCAGGACGAAGTCGACGACGGCGGCGCCGGTGTCGTCGCGTCGGCGTCGGCGCGGCACCGCTCTGCTCGCTCTGCTCGGCCAGGTCAGCCGCGGACGGACCGCAGTGCCTCGGACAGCATCGACTGCAGCTGCGGACCGGCGACCGCCCAGAGCGCCGCGACCAACCCGGCGGTCATCACGGTCACGAGGACCCATCCGGGCACGTCGCCGCGCTCGGTCCGCCGGTCCCGGGGACCGGTGGCCGCGAGCCAGGCCGAGACCCAGCCGGTCAGGGCGAGGTAGGGGTTGGGCACGAGCTTCTCCTTGGGGACGGGGTCAGGGCGTGACCAGGCGCAGCCCGACGACGCCGGGCCAGAACGCGAAGAGCACGGTCACAGGGAGCACGAGGAAGACGACCGGCACCATCATGAGAACCTCACGACGCGCGCCGGACTCGATCAGGGCGCGACGATGCGCCTCACGCACGTCGGCGGCCTGGGCGTGCAGGACGTCGGCGAGCGGAGTGCCACGCTCGATCGCCACGGCCATGCCGCCGGCGAAGCGGGCCACGACCGGTAGCCCGGTGCGGGCGGCGAGGCCGTCCAGGGCGTCGGCCACCGGGGTGCCGGTGCGGATCTCCCCGAGGACCCGTGAGAGGTCGGTGGACAGCGCGCCGTGGGAGCGGGCGACGACCCGGTCGAGGGCGGCGACGGGACCCTCGCCGGCCGCGACGGAGAGGGCGAGCAGCTCCGCGACGGAGGGCATCTCGGCGAGCACCATGCGCTCGTGGGCGTTGACCTGTGCCGTCAGCCGGTTCTCGCGCAGCAGGACGCCCAGCATGAACAGGCAGCAGCACAGCACCAGCAGTGGCACGGCCCGGTCCGGCGACCGCAGCACGACCACCAGCGACAGCGCGCCGGCGGACACGAACCCGACCAGCCCCCAGAGCGCCTGCTCGACCCGGAAGTCGTGCACCGTCATCGGCAGGCTGGCCCGCTCCAGACGTCGCCGGACCGAGGCGGACCCGCCCAGCACCCGCTCGAGCTGGCGGGCCATCGCGCCGAGCCAGGGGCCGACCAGCAGCCGCAGCGCCCCTGACGGCGGCTCGCGCGGGACCGCAGTGCGGGAGAGCTGGGGCACGTCGCGCAGGTAGGGCAGCACCCGGGTCTGCAGGTCCGACCTGCGCAGCGCGAGCACTCGGCTGCCGACCAGCAGCAGGCCGAGTCCGGCGACGCCGCCGAGGACGGCGCCCCACATGGCCAGCGTCACGACATCACCCGCCGCTCGGTGGGCAGCCGGCCGATCCGCAGCATCAGCCGGTACGCCACCAGGCAGGCGAGCGCCCCGAGCGTCAGCACGACCGCGCCCGCGGGTGAGGCGTAGCGCGTCACGACGTCCCGCTGGAAGCTCATCATCAGCAGCACCAGCCACGGCGCCGCGACGGCGAGGCGGGCGCCGTTGACGGTCCAGGACTGGCGAGACTCCAGCTCCGACCGAGTGCGCGCGTCGTCGCGGAGATGACCGGAGAGGTTGCGCAGCAGGCGGCCGAGGTCCCCGCCCCCGACCTCGCGGGCCACTCTCAGCCCCTCGACGACGCGGTCGCCGACCGGGTCTGCGAGGCGCGCCTTGAGCAGGTCCAGCGCCTCCCCGAAGCGACCGGTCGCCTGGTAGTCCAGCGCGAACGCCGCGAAGTCGCTCCGCAACGGCTCCGGCCCGCGCTCGGACAGGCCCGCCAGCGCCTCGGGGAGCGACATGCCGGCGCGCACGGCACTGGCGAGGTTGTCCACCGCGTCGGGCCACACCTCGGCCAGTTCGCGCTGCCTGCGGCGGGCCCGGCCGGAGATGGCGGCGAGGGGCAGGTACGCCGCCAGCAGACCGAAGGCCAGGGAGACGGTGACCGTCCGCGAGGCCACCTGCACCACCACGAACACGACCACGCCGGCGGCCGCGCACACCAGGGCCATCGCTCGCACCGAGACGCCGGCCAGGCCCGCGCGGTCCAGCAGGTCACGGGTCCGGCCCCGGCGCGGCCTCGGCGCGCGCGCCGGCGCGGGCGACGAGAGGGCCAGCCAGACCAGCAGCAGGCCGACACCGGCCACTGCCCCGAGAACGACACCCATGCCCGGCCTCAGGCGGCCTCTCCGAGCACGGCGGTGAGATCCACCCCGACCCGCTCGAAGCGCTCGGGTCGCGGCGGCATGCCCGCCGCCCGGAGCAGGTCGCCGCCACGGCGGACGAACAGCTGCTCGGTCTCGATGGTGTCGGCCTCCACCCGCCCGGGCACGGCAACGACCTCCTCGACCCGGCGTACGCCGCCGCCGTCGATGCCCAGGTGGACGACGAGGTCGACGGACGAGGCGACGGTGGGGACCACGAAGCGCGCCGAGATGTTCTCACCGGCGAGCAGCGGCAGGGTGCACATCTTCATCAGGGCCTCGCGGGCGCTGTTGGCGTGCAGAGAGGCCATGCCCGGGAGCCCCGCGTTGAGCGCCAGCAGCAGGTCGAGGCACTCCTTCGACCTGACCTCGCCGACGATCACCCGTGAGGGTCGCATCCGCAGGCTCTCCTTGACCAGGTCCCGCAGCGTCACCTCGCCGGTGCCCTCCAGACCACGCTGCCGGGTCTGCAGCGCGACCCAGTCCGGGTGCTCGAAGTTGAGCTCGAACACCTCCTCCGCGGAGATCACCCGCTGGCCCCCAGGGATCGAGGCGGCCAGGCAGTTGAGCATCGTGGTCTTGCCCGCCTGCGTACCACCCGTGACAACGATGTTCAGTCCCGCGCGCACCGCGGCGTCGAGGAACCTCGCGGCCTGGTCGGTGAGGCTGCCCAGCGAGACCAGGTCGCGTAAGGATGCGGCGCGGACCACGAACTTGCGGATGTTCACCGCGCTGAACTCCCGCGCGATGCCCTCCAGGACGACGTGCAACCGGTGACCCCCCGGGAGCATGGCATCGACGAAGGGCTGGCTGAGGTCCACCCGCCGGCCGCTGGTCTTCAGCATCCGCTCGACCAGCTCGTGCACCTGGGCCCGGGTCAGGATGGTCGGGGTGAGCTCGTGCCGGCCGGACCGGGCCACGAACACCCGCGACGGCTGGTTGACCCAGATCTCCTCGACCTCCGGGTCGTCGAGGTAGCGCTGCAGCACCCCGAACCCGGCGACGTTGGCCACCAGCTCCTCGACCACCCCGGTCGGGTCGCCGACGGGAAGCACGACACCGGTGAGGCTGCGCTGGTCGTGGTCGTGCACCAGCTCCTGCGCCAGCCGGCGCACCTGACCGGCGTCGCGCTGCGGGTCGACCCCGCGGGTCCGGACCAGGTCGCGGAGCCGGCCGTCGAGGGTCTCCAGCACGTCCCCGTCGACGGCACCGCGCGACGAGGCGGCATAGGTCTGGGTCAGGCTCATGGTCTCCCGATCGTGCGATGGCGCCGTCCGGCGGCATTTCTACCTGCACC
>JBIOYO010000073.1:0-2934 GCA_044870175.1 Nocardioidaceae bacterium
GCCCTTGCCGATGTCGCTTGCCACTGTCTCTGCGATGTCCGCTCGAGTCTGTCAAAGAACTTGAGCGCGTTCAACTCAACTTGCCTCGATGGGCACAACACCGGGACAGCGGCGCTCATTCCCCCTCATGCTGGGCCCGCTTGCCGGGGCGGGTCGGCGGGGTTGTGGCCGATGCCTGCACGCATGCCCGGTTGTGGCCGCGGACCGCAGCGACACGCCGTACGCCGCTGCAGACATCGGCCACTCGGCACCCGGCCGCCCGGCCAGCTCGGCGTGGCTCAGCCCACCCGGACGGTCACCACGTTCGACGTGCGCCCCGAGTCGGGACTCTGCATCCGGAACTTCATCGCCCCGGTGCGGCTGGTCTGCACCCAGGTCTGGTAGCTGCCGCCGGTGACGCTCGCGGTCACCCCGGCGAAGTCCGCCCAGACGCCGCCGGCCTCCTTGCGCTGGACCGCGAGCACCGAGCCCCGCCCGCGGTAGTCGCCGGTGAGGTTGATCCGCTCGCCGGGGGACACCCGCACCGGGCCGGCGCGGAGCGTGAAGCCGTCGTTCTTCGGCGGCTTCTGCCCGCCCCGCCGGTCCGGGGACGGCGAGGCGCCGGCCCCGCTGCGCTTGGGCCGGCCCGGGAGCTGCTCCCCGGCGGACCTGGTGGGCCGGTACCTGGGCATGTACAGGCTGGCCGGCTCGCTCGGCGCCGCGGAGTCCGAGCCGGTCACGCCGGCCACGTGGGCAGCGCCCAGGGCCACCAGCCCGACCACGAGCCCGAGCACCAGGGCGACCGCCACCATGGCGCCGACGGCGGCGAGGAGCGTCCGGGTCCGGCTGCCCTCCTCGAGGTCCTTGGCCATGTCTCGATTGTCGCAAGCCGCACCCACCGGTGGTCGAGCCGGTCACGGCGCAGGACCCAGCCCCGCCCCCACCGGTGGTTGAGCCGCCGAACGAAGTGAGGCGTGTCGAAACCAACGTCAGCCGACGCCGGGGTGGTGGGAGGGCTCAGGTGGCGGACTCGGTGTTCTCCGGGAAGTGGCAGGCGACCTGGTGGCCGGGGGCGAGCTGGCGCAGGGCGGGCTCCTCGGTGCGGCAGATCTCCTGGACCTTCCAGCAGCGGGTGTGGAAGCGGCAGGCGGGCGGGGGGTTGATCGGGCTGGGAACGTCGCCCTGGAGGCGGATCCGGTCACGTCGCTCGCGTCGCGAGGTGTCCGGCACCGGTACGGCGGACATCAGGGCGACGGTGTAGGGGTGCCGGGGCCGCTCGTAGAGGTCGTCGCGGTCGGCCAGCTCGACGATCTTGCCCAGGTACATCACGGCGACCCGGTCGGAGACGTGGCGTACGACGGAGAGGTCGTGGGCGATCATCACGTAGGTCAGGCCGAGCTCGTCCTGCAGGTCCTCCAGCAGGTTGACCACCTGGGCCTGGATCGACACGTCGAGCGCCGAGACCGGCTCGTCGGCCACGATCAGCTCGGGCTTGAGCGCCAGGGTGCGGGCGATGCCGATGCGCTGCCGCTGGCCGCCGGAGAACTCGTGCGGGTAGCGGTTGTAGTGCTCCGGGTTGAGCCCGACCAGCGCGAGCAGGTCCTGCACGGCGCGCTTGACGCCGCCGGGCGGGTCGACCTTCTGCAGCCGGAAGGGCGCGCCGACGATCTTGCCGACCGTGTGGCGCGGGTTGAGCGAGGAGTACGGGTCCTGGAAGATCATCTGGACGTTGCGGCGCAGCGGCCGCATCGCCCGGTCGCGCAGGTGGGAGATGTCGCGGCCGTCCAGCACGATCCGCCCCGCGGTCGGCTCCAGCAGCCGGGTCAGCAGCCGGCCGGTGGTGCTCTTACCGCAGCCGGACTCCCCCACCAGCGACAGCGTCTCCCCGCGTCGTACGACGAAGTCCAGCCCGTCGACGGCCTGCACCGCCGCCACCTGTCGCTGCAGCAGGCCGGCCCGGATCGGGAAGTGCTTGACCAGCCCGCTGACCGTCACGAGCTCGGGGGCGTCCGCCGTGCGGGTCGGCGGCGCGCTGGGGGCGGTGGGTTGCTCGGCCATCTGGCTACAACCTCGGCTTGATCTGCTCGGCGAAGATCGCCCGGCGGCGGGCGGGTGTGAGGTGGCAGGCCACCAGGTGGTCCGGGGAGCCCTGCGCGGCCGGGGTCAGCGGGGGACGCTCGGTGCTGGCCAGGCCGCCGGTCTCCTCCGCATATGCGCAGCGCGGGTGGAACGGGCAGCCGGGGGGGACCTGGATCAGGCTCGGCGGGCTGCCCGGGATCGGGCTGAGCCGCGCGCTGCGCGCACGGTCGAAGCGGGGCATGGATGCCAGCAACCCCCAGGTATACGGGTGCTCCGGCGTTGTGAAGATCTGCTCGGCGCTGGCGTACTCCACGGCGCGGCCGGCGTACATCACCACGATGTCGTCGGCCAGCTCCGCGACCACGCCGAGGTCGTGGGTGATCAGCACGACCGCGGAGTCGAACTCCCGTTGGAGGTCGCGGATGAGGTCGAGGATCTGCGCCTGCACGGTGACGTCCAGCGCGGTGGTGGGCTCGTCGGCGATCAGCAGGTCCGGGTCGCAGGACAGCGCCATCGCGATCATCGCCCGCTGCCGCATGCCCCCGGAGAACTGGTGCGGGTACGCGTCGACCCGACGATGCGGCTCCGGGATGCCGACCCGGTCCAGCATCTCCACGGCATGCTGCCGCGCGGTCGCCTTCGACACGTCGTTGTGGATGCGGTAGGCCTCGACGATCTGGTTGCCCACCGTGTAGTACGGGTGCATCGACGACAGCGGGTCCTGGAAGATCATCGCCATCCGCTTGCCTCGCAGCCGGCGCACGTCGTCGGGGTCCGCGCCGACGAGGTTCTCCCCGTCGAGCAGGATCTGCCCGCTGATGTCCGCGGTCCCGGGCTTGTGCAGGCCCATCACGGCCATGCTGGTCACGCTCTTGC
>JBIOYO010000074.1:0-12022 GCA_044870175.1 Nocardioidaceae bacterium
GCGGATCCTCACCTCCGCGCGCAGCGCCTCGTTCGTGAGGATGCGCCGGCTCGCCGGCCCGGGCAGGGACGGAAGCAAGGGCAGCGTCTAAGCCCAAGGTCAGGAGGTTTCGACGAGGGAACCGCGGCAGGCCGCTCAACCGTCGCGGGCGGCCGGTGCCGCCAGCGCCTCGCGCATCGCGGCGAGGTGGGCGGGGGTGGAGCCGCAGCAGGCGCCGACCAGGTCGACCCCGAGCTCGCGCAGGGCTCGGGCGTGCTGGGCGAGCTCCGCGGGCGAGCAGTCGTAGGAGAACCCGTCTCCGACGACCTGGGGCAGGCCGGCGTTGGACTGCGCCACCAGGAGCAGCCCCTCGGGCCGCCCCTGCGCCATCTGGGCGGCGATCGCCTCCATCTCCTCGGGACCCCGGCCACAGTTGGCGCCGACCGCGTCGGCCCCGGCGGCCGCAAGGGCGACCACCGCGTCGGCCGGCCGGACGCCCATCATCGTACGCAGGTTGGTGTCGAAGGACATGGTGGCGACGACGGGCAGGTTCGGCACCACCTCACGCGCAGCCGCGACCGCGGCCTCCGCCTCCGCGAGGTCACTCATCGTCTCGACCAGGACCAGGTCGATCCCGCCGTCGCGGAGGCCGGTCAGCTGCTCGGCGAAGAGCGCCCGCGCCTCGTCCCGGCTCATCGCCCCGAGCGGCTCGAGCAGCTCACCGGTCGGTCCGAGGCCCCCGGCCACCAGCGCACCGTGGGCGTCGGCGACGGAGCGGGCCAGCTGGGCCCCCGCCCGGTTGAGCTCGTGCACGCGGTCACCGAGCCCGTGCATGTCGAGGCGGGGCCTGGTGCCGCCGAAGGTGTTGGTGGTGAGGATCCGTGCCCCCGCTCGCGCGTAGTCCTCGTGGCAACGGCGGACCTCGTCGGGCCGCTCGACGTTCCACAGCTCGCCGCACCCGCCGTCGTCAAGGCCGCGGTCCTGCAGCAAGGTCCCCATGCCTCCGTCGAGCAGCAGGGGACCCCCGGAGCGGGCGAGGAGCTCGGAGAGCGCCTCCGCGAGCGGGTTCACCTGCGCAGCACAGGAGCACCGGCCATCGTTCGCAGACAGCGTCTCAGCCCTTTCGCCGGGTGATCTGGTCGGTGGCCGCGGGCAGGACGGTGTGCAGGTCGCCGACGACGCCGAGGTCGACCAGCTCGAAGATCGGCGCCTCGGGGTCCTTGTTGACCGCGACGATGGTCTTGGAGGTCTGCATGCCGGCGCGGTGCTGGATGGCGCCGGAGATGCCGGTGGCGACGTACAGCTGGGGGGAGACGGTCTTGCCGGTCTGCCCGATCTGGAAGGAGTGCGGGTACCACCCGGAGTCCACCGCCGCGCGAGACGCGCCGACTGCGGCGCCGAGGGCGTCTGCCAGCGCCTCGACCGGTTCGAAGTTCCCCGCGGTGCCGCGCCCGCCGGCGACCACGATCGCGGCCTCGGTGAGCTCGGGGCGTCCGGTGGCCTGGCGCGGCTCCGAGGCGGTCACCCGGGCCGCCTTGGCGGCCTCGGAGATGGTCACGTCGACCTTCTCCACCACGCCCGCGCCCTGGACGCGCTCCGGGGTGGCGGCGTTGGGCTTGACCGTGACCACCGGGACCCCCCGGGTCACCCGCGCCTGCACGGTGTACCCGCCGGCGAACACCGACTGCGTCGTCACCGGGCCCGCGTCGTCACCATCGCCGGGCTGGACGTCGATGGCGTCGGTGACCAGCCCCGACCCGGCCTTCACCGCCAGCCGGGCGGCGACCTCCTTGCCCTCCCCGGTGGAGGTGATGAGCACCGCGGCCGGCGCGGTGCGCTCCACCAGCGCGGCCAGCACCTCGGCCTTCGGCGCGACCAGGTAGCCGGCCACGTCGGCGTCGTCGACCAGGTAGACCTTCTCCGCGCCGAACTGCTGCAGCGTCTCCACCGCACCCGACACGTCCGATCCGATGAACACCGCCGACGGCTCACCCAGCCGCCGGGCAATGGTCAGCAGCTCGGTGGTCGGCTTGGACACCGCACCGTCGACGTGGTCGACCAGGACCAGAACCTCACCCATGACTGTCCAGCCCTCTCAGACGAACTTCCTCGACGCCAGGAACTCCACCAGCGCGGTGGCCCCGGAACCGGCCTCGTCGGTGACCACCTCGCCCTGGCTGCGCGGCGGCCGCGGCGAGGAGCTCTCCACGGTGGTCCACGCCGCGGACAGGCCGACCAGCTCCGCGTCCACGCCCAGGTCGCCCAGCGACCAGGTCTGCACCGGCTTCTTCTTCGCCGCCATGATCCCCTTGAACGACGGGTACCGCGCCTCCCCGGACTGGTCGGTCACACTCACCACCGCCGGCAACGACGCCTCCACGGTCTCGGTGGCCACGTCGCCGTCCCGGCGGATCCGCACCGTGGACCCCTCCACCGCCACCTCCGACCCCAGGGTCAGCCCCGGCAGCCCCAGCCGCTCGGCCAGCATCGCCGGCACCACGCCCATGCCACCGTCGGTCGACGCCATCCCGCACAGCACCAGGTCGTGGGGCAGCCTCCCGACCGCCTCGGCCAGGACCAACGAGGTGGCCGGCGCGTCCGACCCCGCGATCGCGTCGTCGACCACGTGCACGCCCGCGTCCGCGCCCATCTGCAACGCCTTGCGCACCGCGTCCGCCGCCCGCTCCGGCCCGACCGTCAGCACCGTGACCTGGCTGTCGTCACCCAGCGCCTCCCTGATCCGAAGCGCCTGCTCCACCGCATACTCGTCCAGCTCCGACAGCAACCCGTCCACACCGACCCGGTCCACGGTCTGGTCGTCCTCGAAATGCCGGTCACCCGTGGCGTCCGGCACGTACTTCACGCATACGACGATGTTCATGGCGGTCTCGGCCCGGACGGGCCCCTCCTGTGGTCTCGGGATGGGGACAGGCTACTGACCGCGCGACCGAGGCGGAACGCGGGCATCGGGTGTGGCGGCTCACATCATTCGACGCCGGCCGGGGGCCGGACCAGACGGTCCAACAGCCAGCCGGCCAGCAGCCACAGCAGCGCCGCGGCGCCCCACACCACCAGCGCCTCCGTCGCGGTGCCCCCGGCCGGCGCGACCCGCGAGAGCGCCTCGAGGCTGAGGAGGTCCGCGAGGTCGAGCAGCGTGCTCGTCGGCTCCGCCGCGGTGTCGACGTCGAGTGCACGCAGGAGCGCGGCGACCGCCAGGATGCCCGCCGCGACGGCGGCGGCGAGCCAGAGCAGCGTCGCCAGCCGGCTGCGCGCACGGGCCACGTCAGCGCCCGGCGAACGTCGCCTTGCCCGGCCCCTGCTCCACGAAGGACCGCATGCCCGCGGTCCTGTCCTCGGTGGCGAACAGCCCCGCGAACTGCAGGCGCTCGATCTCCAGGCCCGTGGCGAGGTCGGTCTCCAGGCCGCGGTCGACGGCCTGCTTGGCCGCGCGGAGCGCCCTCGCCGCGCCGCCGGCGAACTGGCGGGCCCAGCCCACCGCTTCGGCGTAGACCCGGTCGGCGGGCACCACCTTGTCGACCAGCCCGATCGCCAGGGCCTCCTCGGCGGCCACGAACCTCCCGGTGAAGATCAGCTCCTTCGCCCGGCTGGGGCCGACCAGGCGGCTCAGCCGCTGGGTGCCCCCTGCGCCCGGGATGATGCCGAGCAGGATCTCGGGCTGGCCGAGGACGGCGTTCGCGGCGGCGAAGCGCACGTCCGCGCACAGGGCCAGCTCGCAGCCGCCGCCGAGGGCGTAGCCGGTGACCGCCGCCACCACCGGCTTGGGGATCTCGGCCACGGCCGTGAGGGCCGACTGGAGCCCCGCGGAGCGGTCGGCCATGTCGGCGTACGACATCTCGGCCATCTCCTTGACGTCCGCGCCCGCGGCGAACACCTTCTCCCCGCCGTACACGACGACCGCGCGTACGTCGCCGCGCTCGCTCGCCTCGTGCGCCGCCGCCCGGATCTCCTCCTGGGTCGCGACGTCCAGGACGTTCATCGACGGTCGGTCGACGCGGAGGGTGCCGACGCCCTCCTCCACCTCGAGACGAACGAGCTCACCCACGACGACCTTCCCCTCTCACCGGGCTGCGGCTGGACCCCGGCCGCGAGCGTAGCCCCGGCCTCCGGACCGGGAGGCGGCGGCTCCCACGCACACGGCATGCGCAGCCGGAGGTGCGCGCCCTCCGCGCTGTCCACCACGCGCAGGTCGCCCCCGTGCGCCTCGGCCACGCTTCGCGCGATGGCCAGCCCCAGCCCGTGCCCGACCCCCCTTGCCCGAGCGGGATCGCCGCGGTAGAAGCGGTCGAAGACGCGCTCACGCTCCGCCGGGTCGATGCCCGGGCCGTCGTCGACGACGTCGAGCACGAGGCGGCGGCCGTCCTCCACGCGCAGCCGCACCGCCACCCGGTCGCGGGCATGCCGCACGGCGTTGTCGAGGAGGTTGCGGACCAGCCGCCGCAGCGCGGCGGGGTCGCCGACGACCGGGCCGGCGGAGACCTCCCCGGTGTCGACCACCGCACCCGCGCCCGCCGCGACCCGCGCCGCCTCCTCCAGGACGACGTCCTCCAGGTCCAGCCACTCGCGCCGGCCCGCGCGGGACGGGTCGTCGGGCGTCGCCAGGTGGAGCAGGTCGCCCACGAGCTGTTCCATCTCGGCGACCGAGCCGAGCAGCTCGGTCGCGAGCGCCGACGGGTCGTGCCGGTCGGGGTAGCGAAGGGCGACCTCCAGCGTCGAACGCTGCGCCGCGAGCGGGCTCTGCAGGTCGTGGGAGGCGTCGGCGACGAAGCCACGCTGGCGCCTGCTCGCCTCCTCCAGACGGTCCAGCATCCGGTTCATCGTGACCGCCAGACGTCCCACCTCGTCGTCGACGCCGGAGACCGGCACCCGCACGTCCTGCTCGGCGTCGCTGATGGCGTCCACCTGGGCCCGGATCCGCTCGACGCGGCGCAGCGCAGCGCCGACGAGGACCCAGGTGGCGGCGGCCAGGAGCAGCACCACGACAGGCACGCCGAGCAGCAGCGCCTGCCGCACGGCGCCGGTCGCCTCCGCGACCGACTCCAGGCTCGTGCCCGTGACCACCACCACCTGGCCGTACGGCGAGGGGCCCCGGTCCACCCACACGCGGTAGCGCTCGGTCTCGCCGTCGTCGGGCGCCTCGAGGGTGCGGGGGCCGAGCCGCAGCCCCGGGCCCACCGCGACGACCGCCGGAGCGCCCTCGATGTTCGGCGACGCCGCCAGCACGCGGCCCCGCGCGTCGACGACCTGGGCCATGTCGTCCTCCCCGACGTTGCGCACCGACGGCCCCAGCCGGCCGGACTCCGCGAGCTCGAGCAGGTCGCGCGCGCGGGTGCGGGCGAGGTCCTCGCGGCTCCCGGTCAGCTGGGCGTCGAGGGTGAGCAGCAGGGCGACGGCCGCGGCGGTCAGGGCGACCGCGGCGGCCGCGGCGCTGAGCAGCGTGGTCCGTTCGCGCAGGCCCATGCGGAGCGAGCGGCGCACGTCAGCCACCCTCCGGGTCGAGGCGGTAGCCGACCAGGCGGACGGTCTGCAGGCTGTGCCGGCCGAAGGGCTCGTCGACGCGCTGGCGCAGCTGCCGGACGTACACCTCGACGATGTTGGGGTCGCCCTCGAAGGCGAAGTCCCACACGTGCTCGAGGATGGTCGCCTTCGACACCACCTCGCCGGGCCGTCGCATGAGGAACTCCAGCAGCGAGAACTGCCGCGGGGTCAGCGCCAGCGGCACCCCGCCGCGCGACACCTGGTGTGCGGCGGGGTCCAGCCGCAGGTCGCCGACCTGAAGCACCGCCGGCCGTTCGCGAGCCCCGCGCCGCACCAGTGCGCGCAGCCTGGCCAGCAGGACGACGTAGGAGAACGGCTTGCCCAGGAAGTCGTCGGCGCCGGCGTCGAGAGCGCGGGCCTCCTCCGCGGGGGCGGACCGCGCCGTGAGCATGAGGATCGGCACCCAGCTGCCCGCCGCCCGCAGCCGCGCACAGAGCACGTCACCGCTCACCCCGGGCAGCATCACGTCGAGGACCAGGGCGTCGTAGGCGTTCTCGCGCGCCAGCCACTCCCCCTCGGTGCCGTCCGGGGCGACGTCGACGGCGTACCCCTCGGCCTCCAGGCCGCGCTTGACCGCCCTCGCCACCTGGGCGTCGTCCTCGACCACCAGCACCCGCACGACAGCACGGTGACACGACCGCGCTGAACGCGCACTGAACCTCCGCTGAACGCACGTCGGCTCCGAGCCTGTCTTCAGGACGGCTTCAGCAGCCGGCTCGCAGGATCAGGCCATGAACCGACCCAGGAGAAGCGCTACCACAGCAGGGCTCGTCGCCGCCGCACTCGGCGTCGGGATCGGGGTCGCCGCGCTGGCGAGCCGCGACACGGGCAAGCCGGCCGCGCAGAGCACCACGGACACCGCCATCACGGTCGGTGCCGTGCAGAACGGCGGACCTGCGCACCACGGCCGATGCCGCCAACCCGGCCCGTACCAGCTGCCGCAGGGCGGCGAGACGGTCCACCTGGACCCCGCGGACTTCACCGTCCGGATCGACAACCCGTACTGGCCCATGCGGCCAGGGACGGTCTGGCGGTTCCTGGAGCGCGAGGGCGACACCACCCAGCACGTCACGGTCCGGGTGACCCACCGCACCGTCCGCATCGAGGGCGTCCGCGCCCGCGTCGTGCACGACGTGGTCCGTGAGGACGGCGAACCTGTGGAGGACACCCGCGACTGGTACGCCCAGGACGCCGGGGGGAGCATCTGGTACCTCGGCGAGGCCACCCGCGAGCTCGAGGACGGCGAGGTGGTGAGCACCGAGGGCTCGTGGCGGCACGGCCGCGACGGCGCGCAGGCCGGGGTCGTCGTACCCGCCCGGCCGCGGCCCGGCTGCTCCTACCGGGAGGAGTACCTCGCCGGCGAGGCGGAGGACCAGGCGCTCGTGCTGGCCCTCAGCGAGGCGATCGACTCGCCGACCGGCTTCCACCGCAGGCTCCTCCACACCGCCAACTGGTCGCCGGTCGAGCCCGGCGTGCTGGAGAACAAGTTCTACGCGCGCGGGCTCGGCCCGGTCGTCGAGCTGGACATCTCACCGGTGCCTTCGCGCGCCGACCTGGTCTCGGTCAGCCGGCCGTAGCGGGGCGCCGACCCGGCGCCACGGGGTGCTCACCGGGGCGATCGCGCCCGGGGCCGGGCCGGCGTGGCCCAGAATGGCCGGGTGACCACACCGCCGCCCGTCTGGCCCGGCGCGCCCGAGCCCCTCGGCGCCACGTGGACGCCTGAGGCGACCAACTTCGCGGTGTACTCCCCCGAGGCGAGCGGCGTCGAGCTCTGCCTGTTCGACGACCAGGGTCAGGAGCTCCGGCTGCCGCTCACCGAGCGCACGCTCGGCATCTGGCACGGCGCGGTCCCCGGCGTGACACCTGGCACCAGGTACGGCTTCCGCGCCGACGGCCGGTGGGCCCCGTGGGAGGGCCGGTACTTCAACCCCGCCAAGCTGCTGCAGGACCCCTACGCCATGGCCATCTCGGGAGGGCTCACGCCCGTCGAGGCGGTGTTCGCCTACGGCGAGGCCGGCCCGCTCACGCCGAACGCCGCGGACTCGGCGCCGTACGTGCCGCGCAGCGTCGTGGTCCGCGACGAGTTCGACTGGGGGGACGACGCGCATCCCTGGCGCTCCTGGACCGACACCGTGGTCTACGAGCTGCACGTCAAGGGGTTCACCGCGCTGCACCCGGCCCTGCCGCCGAAGCTGCGCGGCACCTACGCCGGACTGGGCCACCCTGAGGTCGTCGGCTACCTCGGGGACCTGGGTGTCACCGCGGTCGAGCTGCTGCCCGTCCACCACTTCCTCACCGAGGTGCAGCTGACCGCCCGCGGCATGACCAACTACTGGGGCTACAACTCGATCGGGTTCTTCGCCCCACATGCCGCCTACAGCGCGTCGGACGACCGCGGCGGCCAGGTCACGGAATTCAAGCAGATGGTCAGGTCGCTGCACGCCGCGCGCATCGAGGTGATCCTCGACGTGGTGTACAACCACACCGCGGAGAGCGCGCTGGACGGACCCACGCTGAGCTTCCGGGGGCTGGACAACCGCGGCTACTACCTGCATAAGGGGCTGCGTACCGGCGACGCGCGGTATGTCGACCTGACCGGCTGCGGCAACACCTTCGACGCGTCGTACCCGGCCACGCTCCGGCTGGTCCTGGACTCGCTGCGGTACTGGGTCACCGAGATGCACGTCGACGGCTTCCGCTTCGACCTCACCTCCGCCCTGTCCCGCCGGGAGGGTCGTGTCGACCTGCAGAGCGGCTTCCTCCTCGCGGTCAGCCAGGACCCGGTGCTACGCACGGTGAAGCTGGTCGCCGAGCCCTGGGACCTCACCTCCGAGGGCTACCTGGTCGGCGAGTTCCCGCCGCCGTGGTGTGAGTGGAACGACAAGTACCGCGACGTGGTCCGCGACTTCTGGCGCGGCAGGTCCGGCGGCATCCGCGAGCTGGCGACCCGGCTGTCCGGCTCAAGCGACCTGTACGCCGACGACGGCCGCTCGCCCTACGCGTCGGTGAACTTCGTGACCGCACACGACGGCTTCACGCTCCGCGACCTGGTCAGCTACGAACGCAAGCACAACGAGGCCAACGGCGAGCACAACCGCGACGGCACCGACGACAACCGCTCGGCCAACTACGGCGTCGAGGGCGAGACCACCGACCCCGTGATCGTCGCGACCCGGCGGCGCCAGGCCGTCAACCTCATGCTCACCCTCGCCCTGTCCGCCGGGGTGCCCCTGCTCACCGCCGGCGACGAGCGCGGCCGCACCCAGCGCGGCAACAACAACCCGTACGTGCAGGACAACGCGATCTCCTGGGTGGACTGGTCCGACAAGAACGCCTGGACCGAGCTGCACCAGCTCACCCGCGCCGCGCTGCGGCTTCGCCACGAGCATCCGGCGCTGCGGCAGCGGCACTTCTTCGAGGGCCGGCCCGCGGTGCCGGGCGGCCCGAAGGACCTCGCCTGGATCCACCCCGAGGGCCGCGAGATGACCGTCGAGGACTGGTACGACGCCGGGCTGCTGACCCTCGGCATGTTCGTCTCCGGCAGCCCGCTACGGTCCCCCGGCCTGCACGGCGAGCGGCTGAACGACCGGTCCTTCCTGCTGTGGCTGCATGCCCACGACGTCCCGGGCAAGGTGGTCACGCCCGTGCAGGAGTGGGTGAGCCGCGGCGAGGTCGTCCTCAGCACCGACACCGGCCACCCCGCCGGCACCGTCGTCCGCGCCGGCGACGTCTTGGACATCGAGCCCCGCAGCCTCCTGGTCCTCCGCGAGCTCCCCGACTGACCCCCACCACCCCCCCGGGCTCTCCCCGACCTCCCCCGTTCGCCGAGCCGTCGCATCCGCCCCCCCAAACCGGCTCGAGCCGTCGCATCCGCACGCCTCGTGGGTGCCGAGCCGTCGCATCCGCCCGCGTCCTGGCTGCCGACCCGTCGCATCCGCCCGCCTCCTGGCTGCCGACCCGTCGCATCCGCTCCACCAAACCAGCCCGACCCGTCGCATCCGCCCGCCTCGTGGGTGCCGAGCCGGCGACAGATACGACGGCTCGACCCCCCACCCGGCAGCAGATGCGACGGCTCGGCTCGCCTCGGGCTGGCGGCTGGGCCCGAGCTACCCGACTGCGACGGCGACCAGGCCGAGTGCCGACTGCGCGGCGAGGTGGGGGTTCCGGGGCAGGATGCGGACGGTGTAGCCGAAGGCACCGGTGGTGGCCAGCGAGACGTCGCCGTCGAAGCGGTGCCGGCCGCCCTCGAAGGACTCCCCCAGCGAGAGCGAGCTGACCTGCGGGTCGACCAGGTTGTCCTCGTCCTGGACCCGGCCGTGCACGACCTGGACGTCGACGTCGTCCGGGGTCAGCTCGCCCAGTGCGACGAACGCCCGGACCGACATCGTCTCGCCGACCTCCACGAGGTCCTCCACGCCGCTGGACTCCACGTGCTCGACCCGCACGGCCGGCCAGGCCTCACGGACGCGCTGCTTCCACGCGGCCAGCCTCTTGGCGCCGTCGTAGTCGCCGTTGAGGGCCCGCGAGGACGCCGCCGCCGGGACGTACAGCCTCTCCACGTAGTCGACGACCATGCGGCGGGCCAGCACCTTGGGACCGAGCGAGCGCAGCGTGTGCCGCACCATCTCGATCCACCGGAAGGGCAGGCCGGAGTCGTCGAGGTCGTAGAACCGCGGAGCGACGTCCTTCTCGATCAGGTCGTAGAGCGCGGTCGCCTCGAGGTCGTCGCGCCGGTCGGGGTCGTCGACGCCGTCGGCGGACGGGATCGCCCAGCCGTTGTTGCCGTCGTACCACTCGTCCCACCAGCCGTCGAGGATGGACAGGTTGAGCCCGCCGTTCAGCGCGGCCTTCATGCCCGACGTGCCGCAGGCCTCGTACGGTCGCAGCGGGTTGTTCAGCCAGACGTCGCAGCCCGGGTAGAGCGGCTGGGCCATCGCGATGTCGTAGTTGGGCAGGAACACGATCCGGTGCCGCACCTCGGGGTCGTCGGCGAATCGGACGATGTCTTGGATCAGCTTCTTGCCGCCGTCGTCGGCGGGGTGCGCCTTGCCGGCGATGACCAGCTGCACCGGCCGCTCGGGGTGCAGCAGGATCCGCTTGAGCCGCTCGGGGTCGCGCAGCATCAAGGTGAGCCGCTTGTACGACGGGACGCGGCGCGCGAAGCCGATCGTGAGCACGTCGGGGTCGAGGGCCTCGTCGACCCAGGTCAGCTCGGCCGGCGCGGCGCCACGCTGGGCCCACGACTCGCGAAGGCGACGGCGCGCCTCGTGGACCAGCCGGTCGCGGAGCACCCGCTTGGTGGACCAGATCGCCTCGCCGGGCACCTCGTCGACGGCGTCGAACACCGTCGACGGCAGGTCGTCGTCGAGCTCCTCTCCGGGCCTCACCCCGTGCGACCGGGCCAGGGCGAACACCTCCCGCGCGACCCAGGTGGGCGCGTGCACGCCGTTGGTGATCGAGCCGATCGGGCGGTCCTCGGCGTCGAACTCGGGCCAGAGCCCCCCGAACATCCGCCGGGAGACCTCGCCGTGCAGCTCCGACACGCCGTTGGCCCGCTGGGCCAGCCGCATGCCCATGACCGCCATGTTGAACACCGAGGGGTCGCCGCCCGCGTAGCTCTCCGAGCCGAGCGACAGGATCCGTTCGACCGGGACGCCGGGGGCGGCGTTGTCCCCGCCGAAGTACTGCTCGACCAGGTGGTAGGGGAAGCGGTCGATGCCGGCCGGCACGGGCGTGTGCGTGGTGAACACCGTGCCGGAGCGGGTCACCTCCACCGCTGCGTCGAAGTCCAGCCCGCGCTCGTCGATGAGCTCGCGGATGCGCTCGAGGCCGAGGAAGCCGGCGTGGCCCTCGTTGGTGTGGAAGACCTGGGTGTCCTCACCGACCGCCTCGAGCAGGCGCACGCCGCCGATGCCGAGCAGGATCTCCTGCTGGAGCCGGTGCTCGGTGTCGCCGCCGTAGAGCCGGTCGGTGACGAGGCGGTGCTCGTCGGCGTTGGCGTCGATATCGGTGTCGAGCAGGTAGAGGTGCACCCGGCCGACGTCCGCCCGCCACGCCTGGGCCTCGAGCGATGTGCCTGCGAGGTCCACGTTGATGCGGACGCCCTCGACGGGGTGAAGGGCCATGCTGTGGGGGTCGAGGGTGACGTAGCGCTCCTGCTGCCACCCGTCGTCGCTCAGTTCCTGGCGGAAGTACCCCTGCCGGTAGAAGAGGCCCACGCCGACGACCGGTACTCCGAGCCCGCTCGCCGCCTTGAGGTGATCGCCCGCCAGCACGCCCAGTCCGCCCGAGTACTGGGGGAGGGCCTCGGCGATGCCGAACTCCGGGGAGAAGTAGGCGACCGAGCGCAACGGCGACCCGCCGCGGAGCTGGAACCACCGGTCGCCGTCGAGGTAGCGCTGGTGCTCGTCCCGGACGTCGCCGAGGAAGCGCATGAACCCGGGATCGTCGACCAGCGCGTCGAGCCGCTCCCTGGGCACCACGCCGA
>JBIOYO010000075.1:0-4334 GCA_044870175.1 Nocardioidaceae bacterium
CGGCGCCGTACGCCGGGTCCCGGGTGCCGGTGACGTCGAGCTCGCCGACGGCGCGGCCCCGGAGCACACCGGGAAGGCCGTCGACGTGGTCGGCGTGGAAGTGCGTGAGCACGACTGCCGGGACGGAGCGCACCCCGAGCCGGTCCAGGCACCGGTCGATGAGGGTGGGATCGGGGCCGGCGTCCACGACGACCGCCCGCCCCGGGCCACTGGCCAGCACCAGGCCGTCCCCCTGCCCCACGTCGCAGGCGACCAGCACCCAGCCGTGGGGCGGCCACCCGGGCGTGGGAACCGGACGCAGCAGGGCCAGCACCAGCACGGCGACCGCACCCATGGTCCGCCCCCGGCTCCGCAGCAGCCACGGCGCGAGCACCGCCGCGCCCAGGCAGCCGGCGGTCAGCAGGACGAGGCTGGCTGGGCCGACCGACCAGTCAGAAGCGGCTCCCGGCAGGGCGGCCGACCGGGTCGCCACCGCGACCACCCAGTCCGCGCACCACCCCGCCGGCCGGGCGACCAGCGTTCCCAGGGGCCCGGAGACCAGCCCGACCAGACCGGCGACCAGCCCGAGCACCGTGGCCGGACCCACCGCGGGCGCCGCGAGCAGGTTGGCCACCACCGCCACCAGGCTGACCTGCGCGGACACCGCAGCGACCAGGGGCGTGCACGCGAGCTGCGCGGCGGCGGGCACGGCCACGGCGAGGGCCAGCCACCGCGGCAACCACCGGGAGAGCGCGTCGGCGAACCACGGCGCCAGCGTCAGGATCCCCGCGGTCGCGAGCGCGGACAGCGCGAACCCGGCCGAGGTGGCCAGCCACGGGTCGAGCAGCAGCAACAGTCCGACCGCTCCGCCGAGCACTCGCAGGCCGCCGGCCGTTCCGCCGCTGCCGAACCCGAGCAGGGCCACCGAGCCCATCGCCGCCGCGCGGAGGACCGACGGCTCCGGCCGGGCCAGGAGGACGAACCCGGCCACGCCGAGGAGCCCGACGACCACCAGGCCCCGCGCCCGCACGCCGCTCCAGCGGGCCACCAGCAGGACGAAGCCGACGACCAGAGTGAGGTTGGTGCCGGACACGGCGGTGAGGTGTGTCAGCCCGGCGGTGGTGAACGAGGCCACCACCTCGGGGCTCATGGCGGTGTCGTCACCGACCACCAGCGCGGGCACCAGGGCACGGGCCTCCTCCGACGCGGGTGCCACCGCCCGACGGATCGAGGCGCGCACCTCCTCGGCCGCGCGGAACGGCCACGCCGGCGCAGCCACCGGGTCGGGCGGCGAGCCGACCCGCAGCACCCCGGCCAGCCCGTCGTCGCGCGGCGCCGCCAGCCTCCCTCGGACGGTGACGCGGGCGCCCATCCGCAGCGCCGACCAGTCGTCTGCCTCGCCGAGGACCAGCACGGGCGCCCGGGTCGGGACGGTGCGGCCTCGGGCGGTGACCTCCCGTGTCTCGGCGCGTACGACGACAGCGGGGCCGAACCGGCCCTCGCGCACGACGGGGTCTCCCCGCAGGGTGAGAACGGCACGGATCTGCGCGTCGTCCTGCGCGAGCCTGCCGACCACGCCCAACCGGTGAGCGTCGGCCCGCATCGACGCCATGCCCGCCACCGCGACCGCGGCCAGCAGGCAGGCCAGCGCGGTCGATCCTGGCCTGCCCACGGCGCGACGCCGCCGAACGACAGCGAGCACTCCCACGACGACCAGCGCGAGCCCGGCCGACAGCGCCGTGCGCGGAACCAGGAACCCGGCCAGCGCCCCCGCCCAGCAGCCTGCTGCCAGCACGGCACTGCGCAGGTCTGGCGCGGGTGCGTTGGGTGCCGTGCCATCGGTCGCGGGTGACCCCGTCACCTCACAGAGTCGCGTGCGGTGCGATCTCAGCGAGCGTCGCCTCGCCGATCCCGGAGACCTCCACCAGCTCGTCGACGGAGGTGAACGGCCCGTTCTCGGTGCGGTACGCCAGGATCGCCTGGGCGGTGACCGGACCCACGCCGGGCAGCGTCTCCAGGGTGACCTGGTCGGCCGTGTTGATGTTGACCAGGCCGGAGGGCGGTCCGGCGCCGGTCGCGGCGCCTGGGGTGCCGACGGCCGCCGCAGCGGCGCCGGGCACGGCGGGGACCCCGACGACGACCTGCTCGCCGTCGACGAGCACGCGGGCGAGGTTCAGCCCCGGCGTACGAGCACCCGGCCTCGGGCCCCCGGCGGCTTGGAGTGCGTCGACCACCCGCGACCCCACCGGAAGCGTGACGATGCCCGGACGGCGGACCTTGCCGGCCACGTCGACCACGACCACGCCGGTCGCCGTGGCCGTGGCCGTGGCCGCGGCTGCGGGCGACCCGCTGGCGCCGCCTCCGGCCGCCACGCCGGCCGCGCCCGCACCGGCCGTCGGTCCTGGGCCGCTCTCCGCCCCTGGCGTGGGCGCAGCGACGACCGGTCGCTCCGGCACCGCGGTCCCGGCCGGTCCCGTCCGAGTCACCCACCACGCGGTCCCTGCGAGGGCGGCCGCCACCACGAGGGCGACGACGGCAAGGTGGGACGCCCCAAGCTGCACCTGCCCCTGCAAGGACGGGGGCAGCCGGTCCCGCACCCAGCTGGACCCTCGCGCGGCGGCGGCCAGCGGCCGGCGGGCGTGCCGGCCGGGCGTGACGGACTCCTCACCGGTCCTTCGGAGCGGCTCGCCACCCGGTGGTGGTGGCGGCACGGCGGAGGCCGCGGAGCCACCGGGCGGTGAGCCGGCGCCGACACCGGGCGCGGAGCCGGGACCGACGCCGGCGACCGCGTCGTCGCGGGGTAGGGTCACGGTGCCGACCGGCGGCTCCGCGGCCTCGCCCGCGGGCCGGCCCCGTGCGCGGGCATCGGCGAGCTCGGCGGCAAGCCGCTCCAGCCGGCGGCGGGCCACCTCGGTCACGTCGGGGCCGGGGGAACGTGAGCGCATACCGGCACGCTAGGGGCGCACGGGCCCGCCGGCCGACCCCGCTGCCAGCCCCTGTGGACAACCCACCCAGGTCGACGCCTGGGTACAGAACCCGGCCCGCGAGGCACAAGAGACGGCTCGGCGCCCACCCGCGGTGCACAAGAGACGGCTCGGCGCGCACCCGCGGGGCAGAAGAGCCCGGCGGTGGGCCTGCTTCAGAGGACCACGTTGACCAGGGTCGGCGGCCGGACGACCACCGTGCGGACGGGCCGGCCGTCGACGGCGCGCTGCACCTGCGGGTCGGCCAGGGCCAGCTGCTCCAGCTCGTCGGCGGCGATCGACGGCGGCACGCTCAGCCGGGCGCGCAGCTTGCCCTGCACCTGCACCACCGCTGTCACAGACTCCTCGACCAGCAGGGAGGGGTCCACCGACGGCCAGCCCGCCTTGGCCACCGTGGGCGGGTGGCCCAGCCGCTGCCACATCTCCTCGGCGGTGTAGGGCGCGACCAGGCTCAGCAGCACCGCGACCGCCTCCGCCGCCTCGCGCACGGCGGGGTCGGCCGGTCCGCACCCGGAGTCGATGGCCTTGCGGGTCGCGTTCACCAGCTCCATGACCCGGGCCACCATCACGTTGAACCGGTGCGAGGAGACCAGCTGGCCGGCCTCGTGCACCGCCTTGTGGGTCACCTTGCGCAGCCCCACGTCGCCGTCGGCGTACGACGCCGCGGCGGGGGCCGTGACGTCGCCGGCCAGCCGCCAGGCCCGCTGCAGGAACCGCAGCGACCCGCCTGGGGACAGGTCCGCCCAGTCGATGTCGTCCTCGGGCGGCCCGGCGAACACCATGGTCAGCCGGATCGCGTCGACGCCGTACTCGTCCAGCATCTCGCCGAGGTCGACGCCGTTGCCCAGGGACTTGCTCATGGCCCTGCCGCCGTTGATGACCTGGCCCTGGTTCAGCAGCGCCGTGAACGGCTCGACGAAGTCGACCAGCCCCATGTCGTGCAGCACCTTGGTGAAGAACCGGCTGTACAGCAGGTGCAGGATCGCGTGCTCCACGCCGCCCACGTACTGCTCCGCGGGCATCCAGCGGCGCACGTCCTCGGGGTCGAACGGCGCGGTGGACAGGTGCGGCGAGCAGTAGCGCAGGAAGTACCACGACGAGTCCACGAAGGTGTCCATCGTGTCCGAGTCACGCCTCGCCGGCCCTCCGCAGCGCGGACAGGCGACGTTGACCCAGTCCTCGGCGGCGGCCAGCGGGGACACGCCCTTGGGCTTCAGGTCGGCGCCGCGCAGCTCGGGCAACCGCACCGGCAGCTCCTGGTCCGGCACGGCGACCTCACCGCAGTCCGGGCAGTGCACGATCGGGATCGGCGTGCCCCAGAAGCGCTGCCGGGACAGCAGCCAGTCGCGCAGCCGGTAGTTCACCGTGCCG
>JBIOYO010000076.1:0-3818 GCA_044870175.1 Nocardioidaceae bacterium
GGCGCCGACCTCGGCGGCCGGCTCCGCGCCGGGCGCAGCCGCAACGACCAGATCGCCACCCTGTTCAAGATGTACCTGCGCGACCACGCCCGCGTCGTCGCCGGCCTGGCGCTGGACCTGGTGGACGCGTTGGGCGCGCAGGCCGAGCGCCACCTCGGCGCCGTGATGCCCGGCCGGACCCACCTGCAGCACGCCCAGCCGGTGCTGCTCTCCCACCACCTGCTGGCCCACGCCTGGCCGCTGCTGCGCGACGTCGGCCGGCTTCGCGACTGGGACCACCGGGTGAGCAGCGACTCGCCGTACGGCGCCGGTGCGCTCGCCGGCTCCAGCCTGGGCCTGGACCCGGAGGCCGTCGCCCGCGAGCTCGGCTTCACCGGGTCCACCGCCAACTCGGTCGACGGGACCGCCGCCCGGGACTTCGCAGCGGAGCTGGCGTTCGTGCTGGCGATGGTCGGCCTCGACGTCAGCCGGCAGGCGGAGGAGATCGTCCTCTGGGCGACGCGGGAGTTCGGCTTCGTGCGCCTCGACGACGCCTACTCGACCGGCTCCAGCATCATGCCGCAGAAGAAGAACCCCGACATCGCCGAGCTGGCGCGCGGCAAGGCCGGCCGCCTGGTCGGCGACCTCACCGGGCTGCTCACGACCCTCAAGGCACTACCGCTCGCCTACAACCGCGACCTGCAGGAGGACAAGGAGCCCCTGTTCGACGCCCTGGACACCCTGGAGGTGCTGCTGCCGGCGTTCACCGGCCAGGTCGCCACCGTGACCTTCGACACCGAGCGGATGGCACGGCTGGCTCCGCAGGGCTTCAGCCTGGCCACCGACCTCGCCGAGTGGCTGGTGCGCGAGCGCGTGCCGTTCCGGGCCGCCCACGAGGTCGCAGGGATCTGTGTGCGCACCTGCGAGGAGCTCGGGGTCGACCTGCACGAGCTGACCGACGAACAGCTCGCTGCGCTGCATCCCGCGTTGACGCCCGCGGTCCGCTCCGTGCTCACCGTCGAGGGCTCGGTGTCGTCCCGCGACGGGCGTGGCGGCACGGCACCGGTCCGGGTCGAAGAGCAGCTGGGCGAGATGAGGTCGGCGGCCGAGGCGCACCGGGAGTGGCTGACCCGGTGGCCCGCCGGGTCGTGACTCTCGCGGAGCGGCTGTCCGGGCCGGTGCTGGAGGTCGCACCGCGGCTGCTGGACGCCGTCCTGCGCCACGAGACGTCCGACGGGCCGGTCGCGGTGCGGCTGACCGAGGTCGAGGCGTACGCCGGCCCGGACGACCCCGGCTCACACTGCTACCGCGGCCGGACGACCCGCAACGCGGTGATGTTCGGCCCGGCGGGCCGGCTCTACGTGTACTTCACCTACGGCATGCACCACTGCTGCAACGTCGTGGCCGGCCCGTCGGGCCACCCGAGCGCCGTGCTGCTCCGAGCGGGTGAGGTGGTCGAGGGGCTGCCGGTGGCACGGAGCCGCCGGGGGCGGTCCGTCGACCGTGACCTCGCCCGGGGACCGGCACGCCTCTGCCAGGCGCTCGGGCTCGACCGCTCGCACGACGGCCTGGACCTCGAGGGACTGCTCACCTTGTCCGACCCGGTCCCGCGTCACCGGGTCCGCACCGGCCCGCGGGTCGGCCTGCGCCAGGCCGGTGACCTGCCGTGGCGCTTCTGGCTGGACGGTGAGCCGACGGTCTCGGCCTACCGGGCGGCGACCAGCCGGCGGCCCGGATGACCGCCCGGATGACCGCCCAGGCCCGGCCATGCGGCAGGCTGGGCCGGTCCTCCCGAGCCGAAAGGACACCGATGACCACCGCTGCGAACGTCCTTGACGACCTGGAGTGGCGTGGTCTGGTCGCCCACTCGACCGACCGGGACGCCCTGCGCCAGGAGCTGGGGTCGGGCCCCGTCCGGTACTACGTCGGGTTCGACCCGACCGCGCCCAGCCTGCACGTCGGCAACCTGGTGCAGATCCTCACCGCGCGGCGGCTGCAGCTGGCCGGGCACGTCCCCTACCTCCTCGTCGGCGGGGCGACCGGCCTGATCGGCGACCCCAAGGCGACCGGGGAGCGGGCGATGAACGCGCGCGACACGGTGGTCGAGTGGGTGGCCAAGGTCCGGGCGCAGATCGCGCCGTTCCTCTCTTTCGAGGGCGACAACGCGGCCACGATGGTGGACAACTACGACTGGACGGCCTCGCTGTCGACGATCGACTTCCTGCGTGATGTCGGCAAGCACTTCTCCGTCAACCGGATGCTCGGCCGCGAGGTCGTGCGCAGCCGCCTCGACACCGGCATCAGCTACACCGAGTTCTCCTACGTGCTGCTTCAGTCCATGGACTACTGCCGGCTGTTCCTCGACCACGGCGTGGTCCTCCAGTTCGGCGGGAGCGACCAGTGGGGCAACCTCACCGGCGGTGTCGAGCTGGTCCGCAGGGCCGAGGGCGCCCGGGTGCACGCCTTCGCCACGCCGCTGGTCACCCGTGCCGACGGGACCAAGTACGGCAAGACGGAGGGCGGCGCCCTGTGGCTGGACCCGGCCATGATGTCGCCGTACGCCTTCTACCAGTTCTGGCTCAACGTGGAGGACGAGAAGGTCGGGGAGCTGCTGCGGGTCTTCACGTTCCTGACGCGCGAGGAGATCGCCGAGCTGGAGCGGCAGACGGCCGAGCAGCCGTTCCGGCGGGCCGGGCAGCGTGCCCTGGCCGAGGAGGTCACCACCCTGGTGCACGGCACGGAGCAGGCCGGGCACGCCCGGGAGGCCGCCGCAGCGCTGTTCGGCGGCGGCGACCTGCACGCGCTCGACCCGGCCACCCTGGTCGCCGCTCTCCACGAGGCCGGAGGCGGGGCGGTGGCGGCGACACCCGAGCTGCCGACGGTCGTCGACCTGCTGGTCGCGGCGGGCCTGGCCGACAGCCGGGGCGCCGCCAGGCGCACGGTCACGGAGGGCGGCGCCTACCTCAACAACGCCCGGGTCCACGACCCCGAGCACCGTCCGGGGCCCCACGACCTGCTGGCCGGCTCCTGGCTCGTGGTGCGCCGCGGGAGGCGGAACGTCGCCGGGGTGGAGGTCGCCTGAGGCACGGCTTGGGCGGGCCGTCCCGGTGTTGTAGCCTTGACCCTCGTCGCCAGGGAGCGGCGGGACGCAAGGCCACGTGCCGGGCGGCCGGCCCCAGGTGCAACCCCACACCCACCACCTCAGCGGAGGCGGGCCGACTGCGCGCACGACGCGCCGTCGGACCGGCTCGGTTCGGGTGTGCGGCGTGCGGGGACCGGCAGGCGGGGCACGTCCCTGATTTGACTGGCCGAGCCCGACCCGGTAAGTTTTGGTAGGTTGCCCCGAGCGGGGCCGAGAGGCCGTGCCCAGGTGCGCGCTCGATCCTTGAGAACTCAACAGTGTGCCAAAAGTCGACGAATTAGTTTGTAACGCCCCGTCGGCAGGTTGCGACGTGTCGAGCCGATGCTCGGCACCCGGTACCTGCCATGACGGTTCCTTTGGTAAGACGGGGCCCTTTCGGGCCCCACTCTTGCCGGGATACTCCAAGCCGATGACCACCCGGGTGACCGGGTGCATTCGACAGATTTCAACGGAGAGTTTGATCCTGGCTCAGGACGAACGCTGGCGGCGTGCTTAACACATGCAAGTCGAGCGGTAAGGCCCTTCGGGGTACACGAGCGGCGAACGGGTGAGTAACACGTGAGCAATCTACCCATCACATCGGGATAACTCCGGGAAACCGAAGCTAATACCGAATACGACCACTTCAGGCATCTGACGGTGGTGGAAAGTTCCGGCGGTGATGGATGAGCTCGCGGCCTATCAGCTTGTTGGTGGG
>JBIOYO010000077.1:0-4239 GCA_044870175.1 Nocardioidaceae bacterium
CAGGGTGCGGTTGGGACGGCTCGGGGTGGTCAGGGGTGGTCAAGGTGGAAGCGGCGCGGACGGCGGCGGAGCGGAGGGCGTCGACGGCGACGGCGGGGTCGTCGGCGGAGAAGACCGCCGAGCCGGCGACGAACACGTCGGCGCCCGCCTCGGCGCACCGCTCGATGGTGTCGGCGGAGACGCCGCCGTCGACCTGGAGCCACAGGTCCAGGCCGTGCTTGTCCAGCAGGGCGCGGGCGCGGCGGACCTTGGGCAGGCACACGTCGAGGAACTCCTGGCCGCCGAAACCGGGCTCGACGGTCATCACCAGCACTATGTCCAGCTCGGGCAGCAGGTCCTCGTACGGCTCGACCGGGGTGGCCGGGCGCAGGCCGAGCCCGGCCCGGGCGCCCAGGCCGCGCAGCTCCCGGGCCAGCCGCACGGGCGCGGTGGCGGCCTCGGCGTGGAAGGTCACCGACGTGGCGCCGGCCTCGACGTACGCCGGGGCCCAGCGGTCCGGGTCGTCGATCATCAGGTGGCAGTCCAGTGGCGTGTCCGTGACCTTGGCCAGCGCCTCCACCACGGGCACCCCGATCGTGAGGTTGGGCACGAAGTGGTTGTCCATGACGTCGACGTGCAGCCAGTCGGCGTTGCGCACGCGGCGTGCCTCCCCGGCCAGGTCGGCGAAGTCCGCGGCCAACAGGCTGGGGGAGATCTGGATACCCATGGCGGGTCAGCCTAGAGGCAAGGTTCGCCATGATGTGGCAGGCTGGGTGCCGACGAGTTCAACACTCGCGTGCTCTGGGGTCGGTGCAATTCCGAGCCGGCGGTGAAAGTCCGCGACCCGGTCGCAGCCAGTGACCGGTTGACCAGGTGGAACCCCTGGACCGACGGTGAGAGTCCGGATGGGAAGCGCACGTGGGAGAGACCGTCGCCGGTGGCCCCCGGGCCGCGCGCGACGGCACACCCTCCGGCCCCGGGTCCGCGACCAGACGATGGACGGGGCCTTTCGAATGCCGAGCCACCCGGCGACCGACGTCGCGCCGGCGTTCAGCGCTGTAGAGACGGCGGCAATGCGGCGCGCGCTGCAGCTGGCCCGCACCCCTGGCGTGCCCCTGGGCCCCAACCCCAGGGTCGGCTGCGTGATCATCGGGGCGGATGGCCGAGAGGTTGCCGAAGGGTTCCACCGTGGCGCGGGGATGCCGCACGCCGAGGTCGAGGCGCTGGCCCAGGCCGGACCCGACGCCCGCGGCGCCACTGCCGTGGTGACGCTGGAGCCGTGCCACCACACCGGTCGCACGGGCCCGTGCAGCACCGCACTGATCCGGGCCGGTGTCGCGAGGGTCGTCTACGCCCAGCCGGACCCGAACCCGGTGGCGGCCGGCGGCGCGGCGGCGCTCCGTGCGGCCGGGGTGGACGCGGCCGCCGGGCTGCTGCTGGAGGAGGCACGGAGGGTCAACCGGGCCTGGACGTTCGCGATGGACCACGGCCGTCCGTACGTCACGTGGAAGCTGGCCACCACGCTCGACGGGCGCAGCGCCGCGGCCGACGGCACCAGCCGGTGGATCACCAACGAGGCCGCCCGCCGCGACACCCACCGGCTGCGCGGCGAGTGCGACACGATGCTGGTCGGCACCGGGACCGTGCTGGTGGACGACCCGCGACTGTCCGTGCGCGACGAGACCGACGCGCCGCTGCCCCGCGAGCACCAGCCGCTGCGCGCGGTGATGGGACTGCGCGACGTGCCGCCGGGTCGTCGGGTGCTCGACGGCGAGGCCGAGACGACACACCTGCGCACCCGCGACCCGTGGGAGGCACTGGCCAGGCTGTTCGCCCATGACCGCCAGCACGTCTTCCTCGAAGGGGGCCCGACTCTGGCAGCGGCGTTCCTGCACGCCGGCCTGGTCGACGAGGTCGTGGCGTACGTCGCGCCGATGCTGCTGTCCGGGGGGCGGCACGCCGTCGAGGGCCTCGGCATCGCCACGATCGCCGAAGCCCTGCGCTTCGACGTGATGGACGTGGCGGTCCTCGGCGTCGGCGCCGACCGCAACGTCCGCATCACCATGAGGCCACCGGCGCCACCGGCTCCGCCATCGGCGACGGTGACCCCGCCGACCGCCGCCCGCCCGCGTGAGGAGTCCTGAGTGTTCACCGGGATCGTGGAGGAGCTCGGCCGGGTCGAGGCCGTCACCGACCAGGGCGACGCGGTCCGGCTCACCGTGCACGGGCCGGGCGTGACGGGGGACGCCCGCGAGGGCGACTCGATCTCCGTCGACGGCTGCTGCCTCACCGTCGCCGCGCGGGACCGCTCGTCGTTCACCGCCGACGTGATGGCCGAGACGCTGGACAGGACCACCTTGGGCGGCCTGCGCCCAGGGGACCGGGTCAACCTCGAACGGGCGGTCACGGCCGGCACCCGCCTGGGCGGCCACGTCGTCCAGGGGCACGTGGACGCCACCGGCCAGATCACGAGCCGGAGCCCCTCGGAGCACTGGGACCTCGTCGAAGTGGCCGCGCCTGCGGGCCTGGCTCCCTACCTGGTGGACAAGGGCTCCGTCACGGTCGACGGGGTCAGCCTCACCGTGGTGCACGCCGCGGAGTCCGGGTTCAGCGTGAGCCTGATCCCCGAGACGCTGGCCCGGACGACGCTGGGCTCCAAGCGCCCAGGGGACCGGGTCAACCTCGAGGTGGACGTGATGGCCAAGTACCTGGAGCGGTACCTGGAGCGGTACCTGGAGCGGTACCTGGAGGGCCACCTGGCGGCGTACCTGCTCAGGTACGCCGACCGCGAAGCGAGCCGCGACCCGCGCGGTGAGGCACGGATCGGAGAGGAGCGCTGACATGTCGGACGGAGCGGTCCGGCTGGACACCGTCGAGGAGGCGGTCGAGGACGTCGCTGCCGGCAGACCCGTCCTCGTGGTCGACGACGCCGACCGCGAGAACGAGGGCGACATCATCTTCGCCGCCAGCAAGGCCACCCCTGAGCTGATGGCGTGGACCATCCGCCACAGCAGTGGAGTGATCTGCGTGCCCATGCCGGCGGCCATGCTGGACCGGCTGGAGATCCCGCTGATGACGCCGCACAACCGCGACCGGATGCGCACGGCGTACACCATCTCCGTCGACGCCCGCGACGGCGTGACCACGGGCATCAGCGCGGCGGACCGCGCGCACACCGTGCGGGTGCTGGCCGACTCCGCGACCGAGCCCTGGGAGGTCACCCGGCCCGGGCACGTCTTCCCGCTGCGCTACGAGGAGGGCGGCGTGCTGACCCGCCGGGGGCACACCGAGGCCGCCGTGGACCTGGCCACGATGGCGGGGCTCACGCCGGCGGGTGTGCTCGTCGAGGTGGTCAACGACGACGGCACGATGAAGCGAGGCGCAGAGCTGCGCGAGTTCGCCGACGGGCACGGGCTGAGACTGATCTCGATCGAGCAGATCGTGCACCACCGGCGGCGGACCGAGAGCCACGTGCTGCGGCTGGCCGAGACCCGGCTGCCCACCGCGCACGGTGACTTCACCGCCGTCGGCTACCGGATCAGCATCGACGGCTCCGAGCACGTGGCGCTGGTGTACGGCGACCCGGACGCGCTGCGGGACGGCGAGCCGGTCCTCACCCGTGTGCACTCGGAGTGCCTCACCGGGGACGTGTTCGGCAGCCGCCGCTGCGACTGCGGGCCCCAGCTGGACGAGGCCCTGGAACGCATCGTCACCGAGGGCCGCGGGGTGGTGATCTACCTGCGCGGGCACGAGGGCCGCGGCATCGGACTGCTGGCCAAGCTGCAGGCCTACCAGCTGCAGGACGACGGACGTGACACCGTCGACGCGAACCTCGACCTCGGCCTCCCTGCCGACGCCCGCCACTACGGCGCGGCCACGCAGATCCTGCGCGACCTGGGCGTCGGCTCGGTGCGGCTGCTCACCAACAACCCGGCGAAGACCACCGGCCTGGAGGGCTACGGCGTGGCCGTCGTCGAGCGGGTGCCGCTCACGCCGCACCCCAACGACCACAACTTGGCCTACCTGCGCACCAAGCGCGACCGCATGGGGCACGACCTGCCCGACCTGGGCGCCGACACCCTCGCGAAGGTGGACCAGTGAGCGGTTCGGGGCAGCCCACCCTCGTCCGCGTGGACTGCCACGAGCTGCGGGTCGCCGTGGTGGCCGCATGCTGGCACGAGCAGGTGATGGACGGGCTGCTCGGCGGAGCCCGCCGGGCCCTGGCCGACTTCAAGGTGGAGGCGCCGCCCGTGCTGCGGG
>JBIOYO010000078.1:0-3422 GCA_044870175.1 Nocardioidaceae bacterium
ACCTCGTCACCCGCGTCGATGACGATCTCCACCCGGTCTCCTCGCACGGGTCAACGCTATACGGCCCTCCGGCCGGTGGGCGGGTCACCGGCTCGCAGGCTCTAGAATCGGGAGGCGCCGGCGCCGGAACCGACGAGGGGTGGCATGACCTTGCAGAGCGACCGAGTCTCCGAGTTCCGCCGGCTGCACGCTTCGGGGTGCTTCGTGATGCCGAACCCGTGGGACGTGGGCAGCGCCCGCGCTCTGCAGGGGCTGGGCTTCCCGGCGCTCGCGACGACGAGTGCCGGCTTCGCCTGGACGTTGGGCCGCCCCGACAACGGCGTCACGCTGGAGCAGACGCTCGCGCACCTGCGTGCCGTCGCAGGCGCTGTGGACGTCCCCGTCAACGCGGACTTCGAGAGCGGCTTCGCCGTCGACCCGCAGCAGGTCAACGCCAACGTCAGGCTCGCTGTGGCCACGGGCGTCGCCGGACTGTCGATCGAGGACTCAACCGGTGACGCCGCGCATCCGCTCCACGACCTGGACCTGGCCGTCGCCCGGGTGAGGGCGGCGCGGGAGGCGATCGACGAGAGCGGCACGGGCGTCGTACTCACCGGTCGCTCCGAGGGGTTCGTCGTCGGGCGGCCCGACCTCGACGAGACGATCCGGCGCCTGCAGGCCTACGCAGAGGCCGGTGCCGACTGCCTCTACGCACCGCGGATCGGGACCGTCGAGCAGGTCGCCGCAGTCGTCGCGGCGGTCTCGCCCAGACCGGTGAACCTGCTCGTCAACGCGCCTTTCATCACGGTGGCCGAGGCGGCAGCGCTGGGGGTACGCCGGATCAGCGTGGGAGGCACCCTCGCTCGCACCGCCTGGGCCGGATTCCTGCGCGCGGCCCAGGCGATCGCCGACACGGGGACGTTCTCGGAGCTCGAGGGGCTGCCCGACGTCGATGCGCTGTTCACCGGCACGGGCTCGGGGTGAGGGTCAGCGGAAGACGACGGTCCGGTTGCCGTTGCGGAGGACCCGGCTCTGGGAGTGCCAGCGGACCGCGCGGGAGAGCACCCGGGCCTCGACGTCACGGCCGGCGGCGACCAGCTGCTCGCTGCTGAAGGAGTGGTCGACGCGCACGACGTCCTGCTCGATGATCGGACCCTCGTCGAGGTCGGCGGTGACGTAGTGGGCCGTCGCGCCGACCAGCTTGACCCCGCGCTCGAACGCCTGATGGTAGGGGCGGGCGCCCTTGAAGCTGGGCAGGAAGCTGTGGTGGATGTTGATCGCCCGGCCGTCCAGCCTCCGGCACAGGTCGCCGGAGAGCACCTGCATGTAGCGCGCCAGCACCACCAGGTGGGTCCCGAGGCCGTCGACCAGCTCCATCAGGCGCCGCTCGGCGTCCGGCTTGGACGCAGGCGTCACCGGGATGTGGTGGTAGGGGATGTCGTAGGTCGCAGCCAGCCTCGCCAGGTCGGTGTGGTTGGAGACGATGGCGGGGATCTCGACCTGCAGCGAGCCGATCGACCACTGGTAGAGCAGGTCGTTGAGGCAGTGGCCGAACCTGGAGACCATCACCAGCGTCCGGTACGGCGCCATGGCCTCCCAGATCTGCCAGGTCATGCCGAACCGGTCCGCGACGGGGCGGAACCCGGTCCGCAGCACGTCGACCGCCGGCGCCGCGCCGAGGGTCTCGAAGTGCACGCGCATGAAGAACCGGTCCTGCAGCCGGTCGCCGAACTGCTGGCTCTCCACGATGTTGCCGCCGTGGTCGACCAGGAAGCCCGCGACGGCGTGCACGATGCCGGGCCCGTCCGGGCAGTCGAGGGTGAGCACGTACTCGGGGGCCATGGGCACTCCTGGAGGGGCCGAGCGGGCTGGGGTGTTGCGTTGCTCAGAACACAGTGTGGGATACGCAACAACATCTCGCTATGGTTGCGCCATGGGCAACCGCTCGGACGGTGGGGTCGCCACGGTCCAGTCCGTGGACCGCGCCGTGACCATCATGGAGATCCTGGCCCGGTCGGGCGAGTCGGGGGTCACCGACATCGCCCGCGAGCTGACCGTCCACAAGAGCACCGCGTTCCGCCTGGTCGCCGCGCTGGAGCGGCGCGGCCTGGTCGAGCAGACCGAGGACCGCGGCAAGTACCGCCTCGGGATGGGGCTGCTCCGGCTCGCCGGCGCCACGACCGCGCGCCTCGACATCGTGCAGGAGGCCCGGCCGGTGTGTCGCAAGCTGGCGACGGACACGGGCGAGACGGTCAACATGGCCGTGCTGTCGGAGCGGTCCGCGCTCTACCTGGACCAGATCGCCGGCTCCTCGGCGTTGCAGCCGCACAACTGGGTCGGCCAGCACATCCCGCTGCACGCGACGGCCAACGGCAAGGTGCTGCTGAGCGGGCTGTCGGCCGACGACATGGACAAGACGCTGGAGACGCTCCCGGCGTACACCGACAGCACCCTGACCTCGCGCAGAGCGCTGCGCAGCGCCCTTCAGGAGGTCCGTGACGCGGGGTACGCCGTCGCGGTCGACGAGCTCGAGGTCGGCCTCACCGCCCTGGCCGCGCCGGTGCGCAACGCCCACGGCGACGTGATCGCCTCGATGAGCGTCTCGGGCCCGAGCTTCCGCCTGGAGCCGCGCATCGACGAGGTCGTTCCGCAGCTGGTCGACGCTGCGGCCGAGGTCTCCCACCGGCTCGGCTGGGGCCATCGGTAGCAGCGTTACCAGAACGACACTGCTCCCGACCTTGACGGCTGCCGCCCGCTGGCGAATGCTGTTGCGAAGGACACAGCCAGTTGCGCCTTGTGCAACACCATCCAGCATCGGGCGACTCGGTGGTACCGGGGCCGGAAAGGGGTCGGTGTGCCGGAGATCTTCGCAGGGGGGTCCTGGCGGGCTGCCCTCGAGGGAGGCCGGCGGGAGATCCGGTGCCCCGCGGACGGCACCTTGGTGGCGGAGGTCGACGAGGGCGCCGCCGCGGACACCGACGTCGCCATCGCCGCCGCGCGTGAGGCCTTCGACGACGGCCGGTGGAGCATGGTGCCGGCCCGTGAGCGTGGCGACCTGCTGCTGGGCCTGGCAGACCTGCTGCAGCGCGACCGCGAGGCGATCGCCCGCGCCGAGTCGTTGGACACCGGCAAGCGCCTGGTCGAGAGCGGCTACGACGTCGACGACGTGACCGGGGTCTTCCGGCACTACGGGCTGGTCGCCGCCGAGGACGCGGGCCGGCTGGTCGACACGGGGCTGCCGCACGTCCGGTCCCGGGTCGAGCACGAGCCGGTCGGGGTCTGCGGCCTGGTCACGCCCTGGAACTACCCGCTGCTGCAGACCGCCTGGAAGGTCGCGCCGTGCCTGGCCGCCGGCAACACGTTCGTGCTCAAGCCGAGCGAGCTGACCCCGCACACGGCGGTCCTGCTGATGCGGCTGCTGCAGGAGGCGGGGCTGCCGGACG
>JBIOYO010000079.1:0-2950 GCA_044870175.1 Nocardioidaceae bacterium
CCGCTGTCGCGGTAGAACCCCGGCCCACCCTCGGTGTAGGTCGTGATGCCGGCGTCCTTCAGGCGGGCCTGCGTCTGGGGGGCCCCGCCGCTGGCGACCAGCACCGCCTCCGCGGGCTGGACGATGCCGATGTCGGTGGCCCGCATCGAGCGGACCGGCCCGGCCACGTCGGGGATCTCCTCGTAGAAGAAGACGGCCAGGCGGGTGATCCCGCCCTCCACCAGCTCCTCGGTCACCAGGTCCGCAGCGCCGAGCCCACGCTGCGGGCGGCTGTCCGCGGAGTTGTCTATCTTTACCACGACGACCGGGTGGTGCGGCAGCCCGCCTTCGACCTCACGTCCGGTGAGCGGCGACAGCGCCGGCTCGTCGGCGTCCTTGCCGGGCGAGGAGTCCGGCGCGTCGGGCTCCTCGCCTCCCCCACATCCGGCCAGCGCCAGGGAGCCGGCGAGGACCAGCCCGGTCAGCAGGGCGGCAGCTCTCCGCGTGCGGGGCCTTCGGCGGGGCCGCTGTGAGGACATGGGAGTCAGTGTGGCCCAGTGTCGCCTCCCGGGGCGGGTGACACACCGTCGCACGCCCGATAGTCGCCTGGGCCGGTGGACTTTCCTGGGCCGAGGCCGGGCTCAGAGCTTGGCGCCGCCGTCGACGTACAGGGTCTGCCCGGTCACGAACGACGCCTCGTCGCTGCACAGGAACGCCGCCGCGGCAGCGATGTCCTCCGGGCGCCCGACCCGGCGGACCGGCGTGCGCTCCGCGGCCAGCGTGCGGTACTCCTCCGGCTCCATGCCGACGCGCCGGGCTGTGGCGTCGGTCATCTCGGTCACGATGAAGCCCGGAGCGACCGCGTTGACGGTGATCCCGTACGGCCCCAGCTCGATCGCCAGCGTGCGGGTCAGGCCCTGCATGCCCATCTTCGCCGCGGAGTAGTTCGCCTGGCCGCGGTTGCCCAGCGCGGACGTGCTGGACAGGTTGAGGATCCGGCCGTACTTCGCCTTGACCATGTGCCTCTGCGCCTCGCGGCTCATCAGGAAGGCGCCGCGCAGGTGCACCGACAAGACGGTGTCCCAGTCCTCCTCGCTCATCTTGAACAGCAGGTTGTCGCGGGTCACCCCGGCGTTGTTGACCAGGACGTCGAGCGACCCGAGCTCGGTGACCACCCGTCCCACCGCCGCCTCCACCGCGGCGGCGTCCGCGACGTCGCAGGCCACGCCGAGCGCCCGCTCCGCGCCCAGCCCGTCGGCGGTGGCCTGTGCGGCAGCCTCGTCGAGGTCGATCACCGCGACCGCGGCACCCTCCTCCGCGAACCGGCGAGCCGTCGCCGCTCCGATACCGCGCGCGGCGCCCGTGACCACGGCGACCTTGCCCGTGAAACGACCCATGTGACGACCCCTGTTCCCCTGATCTGGTCTGGACGTGGTGGCGCGGGCCACTGTAGCGACGCCGGTCCGGTGCCGGCCGGTGTCCTATCCTGGAGTGATGCAGAAGGAGGGGTTCCGCTTCGCCGTCGTGCTGGCGGCTGGCATGGCGCTGGCCGCCGTCCTGGTCGGCTGGGTGTACGACCTGCCGCTGCGCGACCCCGACAGCGTCGCCGGGCCGACGTACCTCCGGCTGCCGGCCATCCTGCTGGCCGCGTTCCTCGCCGACGTGCTGCCCCGGGCGGCCTGGCGGGCGCGGCGCTCCCTGCGGTTCGCCGCCGAGGTCGCGGCGGTGGTCAGGGAGCGGTGGGGCTGGACGCACGTGCGGTTCGCGCTCACGGGGCTGCTGGCCTGGTACGTCACCTATGCGTCGTTCCGCAACCTGAAGTCCTTCGTGCCGTTCGTCAACGACCGCCTCTGGGACGGGTGGATGGCCGACGTCGACCGGGTGCTGTGGTTCGGGCACGACCCTGCCGCGGTCCTGCACTCGTGGCTCGGCACCGACGCCGCGGCGCACTTCTTGTCGTTCGTGTACGTCGCCTGGATCGCCTTCGTGCCGATCTCCCTGGCGGTGGCCCTGGTCTGGTCACGCGACTCCCGCGCGGCGGCGTGGTACGTCACCGCGGTGGCGGTGGCCTGGGCGCTGGGCGTGGCGACGTACTTCCTGCTGCCGACCCTGGGGCCGGTCTACTCCGAGCCGCAGCTGTTCACCGGCCTGTCCCACACCTACGTCACCGACCTGCAGGCCACGATGATGGACGAGCGGCGCGAGGTGCTCACCAACCCGTTCACCACCACGGCGGTCCAGACCATCGCGGCGTTCGCCTCGCTGCACGTGGGGGTGAGCTGGGTGATGTGCCTCATGGCCGAGCTGCTGCGGCTGCCCCGGCTCCTGCGCGCCTTCCTCTGGGTCTTCCTGGCGCTGACCGTGCTCTCCACCGTCTACCTCGGCTGGCACTTCTCCGTCGACGCGCTCGGCGGCGTGCTGCTCGGCACCGCTGCGGTCTGGGTCGCCGCGAAAGGCACCGGCAACGCGTTCCGCCGCCGCCCAGTGGACGTCCGGGCGGCCGGAGAGCTCACGTCCGCCTGACCTGCGGCGGCGTCACTGACAACCTCGGACCCGGGCTGGGACCCTGCCACCACTCCCGACCCCGGTGGTTGAGCCCCTCGACAGGCTCAGGAACCACCGGTCGAGCGGCCTGCCGCGAGACCGTGTCGAAACCACCGCACCCGGGCTGGGACCCTGCCACCACTCCCGAGGTTTCGACACGGCTCACTTCGTTCACCGGCTCAACCAGCGGCCGGGGGTCTCGACACGGCTCACTTCCTTCGGCGGCTCAGCCGGCGGTGGGCGGGTCTGCCGATGGGGGTGGGCGCCGTCAGCCGGCGCGCGGGCCGAACAGCCTGCGCCAGAGCCAGCCGGCCGGGATGAACCGGCCGTCGAGCACGTAGGCCGCCGTCGGCTCGTCGAACATGGTCGCCTCCAGCGCCCGGCGGGCACCCGCGCGGGCTGCGACCAGGAGCTCGTCGCCGGGGCG
>JBIOYO010000080.1:0-4542 GCA_044870175.1 Nocardioidaceae bacterium
GCCACCTCCACCAGCCGCACCGAGTTGGAGGAGTTCCCCGAGCCGACGACGATCACCAGGTCGGCGTCCCGCGAGATCTCCTTGACGGCGGTCTGGCGGTTCTGGGTCGCGTAGCAGATGTCGTCCGAGGGCGGGTCGAGCAGGGCGGGGAACCGCTCCCGGATCGCCGCGACCACCGCCATCGTCTCGTCGACGGAGAGGGTGGTCTGCGAGAGCCAGGCGACCTTGGCGGGGTCGCGCACCTCGATGTGAGCGACGTCCTCGGGCCGCTCCACCAGCTGGACGTGGTCGGGCGCCTCACCTGCGGTGCCTTCCACCTCCTCGTGGCCGGCATGCCCGATCAGCAAGATGTCGTAGTCCTCGCCGGCGAAGCGCCGCGCCTCGTGGTGCACCTTGGTCACCAGCGGGCAGGTCGCGTCGATCGTCCTCAGCCCGCGGGCGGCCGCGTCGGCGTGCACGCTCGGGGCGACCCCGTGGGCGGAGAACACCACGGTCGCACCCGCAGGCACCTCGTCGAGCTCCTCGACGAACACCGCGCCGCGCGCCTCCAGACCAGCCACGACGTGCTTGTTGTGCACGATCTGCTTCCGCACGTACACCGGGCCGTCGTAGATGTCCAGCGCCTTCTCCACCGTGATCACCGCACGATCGACCCCGGCGCAGTACCCCCTGGGCGCGGCCAGGAGCACCGTCCGGTCCGCGCCGGCCGGGTCCAGGACGGCCGGCATCCCCAGGTTGGTCGAGGTCATGGGCCCATGGTAGGTGCGCTCGCATAGGGTGCTCGGCGTGGCGTTGCACACCACCCCCGAGCAGCCGGCGCCGGTGCGCCAGGTGGCCACCCTGATCGGTGGCTGGGTGGAGCGTCTCGGCGCGGTCTGGGTGCAGGGCCAGATCGCCCAGCTCAGCCGCCGGCAGGGCATGAACGTGGTGTTCCTCACTCTGCGCGACCCGGTCGCCGACGTCTCGCTGACCGTCACGTGCCCCCGCCAGGTGGTCGACTCCTTGGACCCGCCGCTGGTCGAGGGGGCCGGCGTGGTCGTCCATGGTCGTCCCTCCTTCTACGTCAACCGCGGCACGCTGAGCCTGGCCGTCGACGAGATCCGCATGGTCGGTCTCGGCGAGCTCCTGGCGCGGCTGGAGCGGAGACGGCAGCTGCTCGCTGCCGAGGGGTTGTTCGCGCGCGAGCGGAAGCGACCGCTGCCCTTCCTGCCGCGCACCGTCGGCCTGGTCACGGCCGCCGGCTCGGCCGCGGAGCGCGACGTCGTGGAGGGCGCCCGCCGGCGTTGGCCGGCCGTGCGGTTCCGCGTGGCGTACTCGAGCATGCAGGGACACGCTGCGGCGCGCGACGTCCGCGAGGCGCTGTCCAGCCTGGACCGCGACCCCGACGTCGACGTGGTCGTCGTCGCGCGAGGTGGGGGCTCCGTGGAGGACCTGCTGCCGTTCTCCGACGAGGGTCTGGTCCGGGCGGTGTTCGCCGCGCGGACGCCCGTGGTGTCCGCGATCGGGCACGATCAGGACACCCCGCTGCTGGACCTGGTCGCCGACGCCCGCGCCTCCACGCCCACCGACGCGGCAAAGCTGGTGGTGCCGGACGTCGCCGAGGAGCTGCACCGGGTCCGGCAGCTGCGGGAGCGCGCGCGAGCCCAGCTGCGCGGGTTGCTGACGCACGAGGAGCGCGCCCTGGCCATGCTCCGCGGCCGTCCGGTCCTGCGCGACCCCCGTAGCGGACTGGACTCCCGCGGCCGGGAGGTCGCCGACCTGCTGCAGCGGAGCCGCCGCACCCTCGGCCACCGGTTGGACCGCGCGCAGGACGACGTCTCGCACCGCCTGGCCCGGGTGCGCGCGCTCTCACCCCTGGCCACCCTGCGCCGGGGCTACGCGGTGCTGCAGTCGGCCGGCGGGCACGTCGTCGGCACCGTGGCGGCCGCGGGGTCCGGCGACCTGCTGCAGGCTCGCCTGTACGACGGCCGGCTGCACGTGCGTGTCGAGACCGTCGATCCCGCTCCGCGCAGCGCGCCGCACCAGCTCGGACCCGTCCCCCAGGAGGATGCGTGACCGCAGCGGACCAGGAGCGACCCAGCTACGAGGCTGCGCGCGAGGAGCTCGAGGAGGTGGTCAGACGGCTCGAGGCTGGTGGCACCACATTGGAGGAGTCGATGGCCCTGTGGCAGCGAGGGGAGGAGCTCGCCGCGACCTGCCAGGCCTGGCTGGACGGCGCCCGCCAGCGCCTCGACGCGACGCTGGCAGGCGAGGACCGGGAGGGGGACCCCCGCAGCGACCCGGGCGCCGACCCGGGCCACCCGAACGGCTGAGCACCGGCTCAGGCCAGCGACTCCACCAGGGTCACCAGGTCGGCCTGCGACGCGCTGCCCACCACGAGGGTGGTGGTGGCACCCGACCGGCGCACCAGAGCGTGGTCGCCGCCGTCGTCGGACCAGGTGCGCCAGCGCCGGCCGTCCACGACGACCGGGTCGCCGGCCTCCGCGTCAGGGGCCACGTACTCGCGCACCATCGCCGCCTCCGGCCGGTCGGCCTGCTCCAGCCCGGCGTACCGCTCGTCCCCGGTCAGCATCCCGAGGTGCCAGGACTCGGCCGGCGCCGGTGTGTAGCGGACGCTGGTCACCCGCCAGCCGTCGGGGAGGGGGTCGGGGGCGAGCACGTCCAGGGCCGACTCGGCGCGGGCGTAGCGCAGCGGGGCGGCGTACTCCACGTCGTGCGCCGGGTCCGGAACGTCGCCGCGGACCAGTGCCCGGAACGCCACGAAGGCCAGGACGGCCGCGACCACCACGATCATCGCGCCGGCCAGGCCGGGGAACGTTCGCGCGTACCGGCCAGCTCGCTCGCTCACCCGGTCATCCTCGCAAAGCGGGCCCAGCCCATGAGCGGCCTGTGACGGCCGGGCCGGGGAACGAGGCCGCGGAGGAGGGGAACGGCGTACGGCGGGCCGCTGACCACGAAGGACCGCCGCCTCCCTCGACGCGTCCGCCATGGGAGGCGGCGAACGAGCTGCATCCCATGGGAAACTCCCGGCGGGCGCGACATGATGAGCCGGTGACCAGCCACCGAGTCTCCGAGGCCGCGGCGGTGCTCGGTGTCAGCGACGACACGTTCCGCCGCTGGATCGACACCGGGCGGGTCGAGGCGGTGCGCGGGGAGGACGGGCGCACCCGGGTCCCGGGGGCGGCGCTCGCGGCGCTGGCCACAGAGCTGGCCGAGTCCGGTCCCGGCGGCCTCACCGACCCCGTTCGAGCGGCCGCGGTCAGCGCACGCAACCGGATGCGTGGCGTGGTCACGGCGGTCACCAAGGACCGGGTCATGGCTCAGGTGGAGATGGTCTGCGGCCCCTACCGGGTGGTCAGCCTGATGAGCGCCGAGGCGGCCGGCGAGCTGGGGCTGGCTCCCGGCGTGATCGCCGTCGCGTCGGTCAAGGCGACCAACGTGGTCGTAGAGCTGCCCTGACGCCGCGCAGGTCGTGACGGTGAACAGGTAGTCTCCCGCCATGTCGGAGAACTTCGCCCCCCCCGGGCACGAGCCCCCGGACCGCAACCTCGCCCTCGAGCTCGTCCGTGTGACCGAAGCTGCGGCGATGGCGGCCGGCCGATGGGTCGGCCGCGGCGACAAGAACGGCGCCGACCGCGTGGCTGTCAACGCGATGCGCGCCCTGATCAACACCGTCGGCATGCGCGGCATCGTCGTCATCGGCGAGGGCGAGAAGGACAACGCCCCGATGCTCTACAACGGCGAGCAGGTCGGCGACGGCTGGGGCCCGGACTGCGACGTCGCCGTGGACCCAATCGACGGCACCACGCTGACCGCCAAGGGCATGGCGAGCGCGATCGCGGTGATGGCGGTCGCGCCGCGCGGCACCATGTACGACCCGTCGGCGGTGTTCTACATGGAGAAGCTGGTCACGGGGCCGGAGGCGGCGGACGTCGTCGACATCCGCTACCCGGTCGCGGAGAACATCCAGCAGGTCGCGAAGGCCAAGGGCGGCAAGCCCGAGGACGTCACGGTGGTGCTGCTCGACCGGGAGCGGCACAACCAGCTGGTCGAGGAGATCCGGGCCACGGGGGCGCGGATCAAGTTCCTCGTCGACGGCGACGTGGCGGGGGCGATCATGGCGGCCCGCCAGGGCACCGGCGTCGACCTGCTGATGGGGGTCGGCGGCACGCCGGAGGGCATCATCTCCGCCTGTGCGATGAAGTGCCTGGACGGGGTGATCCAGGGCCGGCTGTGGCCCCGTGACGAGGAGGAGCGGCAGCGTGCGATCGACGCCGGGCACGACCTGGACCCCGACCACATGCTGTCCACCGACGACCTGGTCTCGGCCGCCGACGTGTTCTTCGTGGCGACGGGCATCACCGACGGGGAGCTCATGCAGGGCGTCCGCTACCGGGCCGGCGGCGCGACCACGCACTCCCTGGTGATGCGGTCGCGCAGCGGCACGATCCGCAACATCATCTCCGAGCACAAGCTGCAGAAGCTGCGCCGCTACTCCGCGGTCGACTTCGACCACTAGGAACACATGACCACGCCCCGTTT
>JBIOYO010000081.1:0-2429 GCA_044870175.1 Nocardioidaceae bacterium
GCGATGCGGTGCAGCGCGTCGTTCCAGCTCCACGCGTACGACGCGTCGAACGCCGCCGTGTGCAGGTCACGCGTCTCCCACTCGGCGAGGAGGAACACCGGCTTGATCCGCTCCAGCTCCCGGCGCGCGCTCTCCCAGAAGTCGAGCGGCACGAATCCCGCGACGTCGCAGCGGAAGCCGTCCACGTCGGCCTCGCGCACCCAGTAGCACATCGCCTCGGTCATGAACCGGCGCAGGCCCGGCTGCTCGTAGTCCAGGTCGACGATGTCGTCCCAGTCCCACCACGGCGTGGGCCGCAGGTCGCCCTTCCAGTCCCGGTCGTACCACTCCGGATGCTCCTCGACGAGCACGTTGTCCCACGCCGTGTGGTTGGCGACCCAGTCCAAGATCACCTTCAGGCCCAGCGCGTGCGCCGTGTCCACGAGATGCCGCAGGTCGGCCAGGTCACCGAACTCCGGGTTGACCGCCAGGTAGTCGCGCACGGCGTACGGGCTGCCCAGGTCCCCCTTGCGGTTGACCTCGCCGATCGGGTTGACCGGCATCAGCCACACGATGTCGGCGCCCAGGTCGCGGATCCGCGGCAGGTGCGCCTCGGCCGCGCGGAAGGTGCCCGCCTCGGTGAGCTGACGCTGGTTGACCTGGTAGATCACCGCGCTCCTTGACCACTCCGGGTGGCGCAGCCGCACCGGCGGGAGCGGGGCGTAGGGGTCGGTTGAGAGGTGGCTGTCCATCGCGCTCCTGGTCGCTGTCATCGGGCCGGGGCACGGGCGGTGGAGCCGCGGACCACCAGCTCGGGTTTGAACATCAGCTCCCCGGTCGCCGGGCGGGACCCGGCGATGCGGTCCAGCAGGGACCGGACCGTGGCCTCGGCGAGCGCCGGGACCGGCTGCCGCACCGTGGTCAGCGGGGGGTCGGTGAACTCGATGAGCAGGCTGTCGTCGCAGCCGACCACCGAGAGGCGGCCTGGTACGTCGAGGCCGCGCCGGCGGGCCGCGGCCACCACCCCGAGCGCCATCACGTCGGAGGCGCAGACGATCCCCGTCACGCCGTTGCCGAGGATCGCCGACGCGGCGAGCGACCCGCCCTCGACGGTGTAGTAGGTGGACGCGACCCGCCGCTCCAGCCAGTCGTCGCCGAGCCCGGCGTCGACGTGGCGCCGCATCGCGTCCTTGTACCCGCTGACCTTGCGCTGGACCGTGACATAGCGCCGCTGGCCTGTGACCAGGCCGATGTCCTGGTGGCCCATGTTGGCGAGGTGGGCCACGGCGAGATCCATCGACGTGGCGTCGTCGGTCGACACCGCGGGCGCGTCGACGTCGGGCATCGGGCCGTTGACGAACACGAGAGGGAGCCCTGCCTCGATGAGGCGCTGGTAGCGCGCAGGAGTAGTGCCGGCCACAGCGTGGATGCCCGAGACGAAGATGATCCCGGCGATGCCGTGCTCGAGCAGCGTGCTGACGTAGTCGTCCTCGTGGACCCCGCCCAGGGTCTGGGAGCAGAGGACCGGGGTGTAGCCGTGGCGGGCCAGCCGGTCCTCCAGCGCCTGCGCGAGCCGCGGGAAGAACGGGTTCTCCAGCTCCGGAAGGACCAGCCCGACCAGGCCCGACGTCCGCTTGTGCAGCCGCGCGGGGCGGTCGTAGCCGAGGACGTCGACCGCCGTGAGGACCACCGTCCGGGTGCTCTCGTTGACGCCGGGCTTGTCGTTGAGGACGCGGCTCACCGTGGCCACGCTGACGCCCGCGCGTTCCGCGATGTCCGCGAGGCGCACCGTCATGAGTGTGACCTTAGCCACACCTTGCTCCCGGTGTGCAAGCCGTTGCCCCCGGCTTTCAGGCGACCGACACGGGAGAGGCTGCGGAGGCGGAGAACGGCTCGGGTGCCACGTGAGGCCTGAAACCCGCTGCAACGGTTAGCAAGAAGTTACGTCATCGCACCTTCCCGAGACCGGGCGGCGCTGTTACGTTGTGGTCGACATCACAAGGCCAAGCAGTCGGCCTGCCCGGGCGGGCTGCGACACCCGAGGAGCACCATGCGCAAGTTCGCTCGGATCCTCGCACCCACCCTGGCGCTGGCGCTGCTGGCCGCCGGGTGTGGTGGCGGCGACGACGAGACCAGCAGCAGCAGCGGCGACGACAGCTCGCCCTCCGCCAGCGAGAGCACCGGCGCACCGCCACGCGGCGACGCCGACCTGGTGGTCTGGACCGACAACCTCAAGCTCGAGGGGGTGCAGCAGGTCGCCGAGTCCTTCGCGGAGACGCAGGGCATCACCGTGTCGGTGCAGGCGGTGACCGATCTCCAGGCGAACTTCGTCACGGCCAACGGGGCGAGCAACGGCCCGGACGTCGTCGTCGGGGCGCACGACTGGATCGGCAACCTGGTGCAGAACGGCGCCATCGACCCGCTGCAGCTGACTCCCGAGCAGCTCAAGG
>JBIOYO010000082.1:0-2397 GCA_044870175.1 Nocardioidaceae bacterium
TGCACCAGGGCCGGCTGATCGCCTCGGGCTCGCCGTTGGAGCTGACCCGGGGCAGCGGTCACCGGACCATCCGGCTGGTGGTCACCGAGCCGTTCCCGGCCGAGGCGCCGGGCTCCCTGCAGGCCACACTGGGCCACCTCACCGAGGTGCATGCGGTGTCGAGCCACAGCCTGCTGATCACCGGGCCTGCCGACGCCGGCACCCTGGCCAAGGTGTCGGCCTGGTGTGAGGAGCACGGTGTGCTGCCGGAGTCACTCAGCCTGGCGCAGCGGACCCTCGAGGACGTGTTCTTGGAGCTGACCGGCCGGGGGCTCCAGTGACCGCGGACCTGCAGACCCCTGACCTGGCGCCGCACCCCGGAGCGGCCCCGCTGTGGCGCCAGGTGCGCGCGCAGGCGGCCATGGAGACCCGGCTGCTACTGCGCAACGGCGAGCAGCTGCTGCTCGCGGTAGTGATCCCGCTGGTCGTGCTGCTCGGCGGCATCGCCGCCGCGGAGCGGGAGAGCCTGAGCTTCTCCCGGCCGGCGGTCGACGAGCTGACCCCCGGGGTGCTGGCGCTCGCCATCTTGTCCACGAGCTTCACGTCCATGGCGATCGCGACCGGGTTCGAGCGTCGGTACGGCGTGATCAAACGGCTCGGCGCCTCGCCCCTCCCCCGGTCCGGCCTGCTGCTCGGCAAGGTGGGCGCGCTGCTGCTGGTGATCGCCCTGCAGCTGGTGGTCGTAGGCTCCGCCGCGCTGGTCGCCGGATGGAGCCCCGCCACCGGGCCGCGAGCCGTGGCCGGTGCGGCGGCGGTGGCGGTTGCCGGGACCTTCGCGTTCGGTGCCCTGGGCCTGCTCATGGCCGGGGTGCTCCGGGCCGAGGCGACACTGGCGGCGGCCAACCTGGTCTACGTGCTGCTGGCCGCCGGTGGCGCGGTGGTGGTCCCGACGTCGGCGTACGGGCGGTTCGGCGACGTCCTCGCCTGGCTGCCATCCGGCGCCCTGGGCGGCGGCATGCGCGAGGCGCTCGTGGACGGCACGTTCCCGCTGCAGCAGACGCTGGTGCTCCTGGCCTGGGGGCTGGCCGGGACGGTGCTCACCGCCAGGACGTTCCGGTGGGAGTGACGACGCCCTCCGCGCGGACGTCGCCCGCCCCGGCGCCGCCGGTCTGGACCGGGCGCTGGTTGCCCTGGCTGGCGTGGGCGTCGCTGGCCGTCAACGTCCTGATCGTGCTCACCGGAGGCGTGGTCCGCCTCACGGGCTCCGGGCTCGGCTGCCCCACGTGGCCCCGGTGCACCGAGGAGTCGTTCACCCCGCACGGCGCGATGGACGTGCACGCGGCGATCGAGTTCGGCAACCGCATGGTGACCTTCCTGATCGCCGCGGTGGCCGTCCTCACCTTGGTCGCCGCGTGGCGGCACGGCCGTCCGGCGCTCACCCGCCTCGCGCTGCTGCTGGCGCTGGGCGTGCCGGCGCAGGCCGTCATCGGCGGCATCACCGTGCTGACCGACCTGAACCCCTGGGTCGTCTCGCTGCACCTGCTGGTCTCGCTGGCCATGGTCGGCGTGGCCGTGGTGCTGGTGCAGCGGGTCGCCGAGCCCGACGGCCCCACCCGGCCCACCGTGCCGTCCGGGGTGGTGTGGCTGGTGCGGGCCGTGTTCGCCGCCGGGTGGGCGGTGCTGTACGCCGGCACCGTCGTGACCGGCAGCGGCCCGCACGCCGGGGACGTCGACGCGCCCCGCAACGGCCTCGACCCGGCCGCCCTCAGCCAGCTGCACACCGACCTGGTGATGCTGCTGCTCGGCCTGACCCTCGCCACAGTCCTGGTGCTCAGCCGCTCCGCGGTCCCACGGCGCCTGCGCCTGGCCGCTCTCACGCTGCTGGCGGTCGAGCTCGCGCAGGGCCTGGTCGGCGCGGTCCAGTACGCCTCCGACCTCCCCGTCCCCCTGGTCACCCTGCACCTGCTCGGCGCCGCCCTGCTGTCGGCCGCCATGACCTGGCTGGTGCTCGGCACCCGGGAGCCGGCGTAGCCGGCTGCCCGGCGAGCCGGCGGATCTGCACCTCCGGCGCGTAGCGCCCTCTCGTGCCGATGCGCCGGCTCGCCGGCCCAGGCAGGGACGGCGTTCGGACGCCCTCCTGAACCGCACGCACTGCAGCCACGCCGACCCGTCCCATCCGCCCCCCCAAACCACGCCGACCCGTCCCATCCGCACTCCCGAAACCACGCCGAGCCGTCCCATCCGCCCCCCCAAACCACGCCGACCCGTCCCATCCGCCCCCCCAAACCACGCCGAGCCGTCCCATCTGCACTCCCGGAACCCGTCGAGCCGTCCTATCTGCACTCCCGGAACCCGTCGAGCCGTCCCACCCGCGCTACCTGAATCTCCCAGCCAGGCACATGCGACGGCTCGGCGCCC
>JBIOYO010000083.1:0-6721 GCA_044870175.1 Nocardioidaceae bacterium
CGATGACCCGGGCAGGGTCCGGAGCGCCGAGGCCGCGGCAGAAGCCCTCGAGCAGCTTGCGGTTGTTGACCCGCAGCGTCATGGGCGGCAACGGGAGCCGCGCCAGCGCCTCGGCCATGACCCTCGCCACCTCGACGTCGAAGTGGAACGGCAGCACGCCCGGCATCACAACGTCGATGTCGGCCTGGGTGAACTCGCGGAAGCGGCCCTCCTGCGGGCGCTCGCCGCGCCAGGCCCTCTGGACCTGGTAGCGCCGGAACGGGAACTGAAGCTTCCCGGCGTGCTCCAGGACGTACCGCGCGAACGGCACGGTGAGGTCGAAGTGCAGGCCGAGCCCTGAGTCTCCCTCGTCCCCGGCCTGCAGCCGGCGCAGCACGTAGACCTCCTTGGACGTCTCGCCCTTGCTGAGCAGCTGGTCCAGCGGCTCCACCGCGCGGGTCTCGACGCTCGCGAAGCCGTGCAGCTCGAATGTGCGCGAGAGCGTGGCGACGACGTGCTGCTCGACGAAGCGCTGGGAGGGCAGCAGCTCGGGGAACCCGCTCAGCGGGGTCGGGCGGGCCATCGGCTCACAGGCCCCCGGCTCGCGCCGGCTGCAGCTGCAGCAGGAACGGGTTGGTGGCCCGCTCGCGGCCGATGCTGGTCTGCTCGCCGTGGCCGGGCAGCACCACCACGTCGTCGGGCAGCGTCAGCACCTTGTCGCGCAGCGACCGGAGCATGGTCGGGTGGTCCCCGCCGGGCAGGTCCGTGCGGCCGATTGAGCCGGCGAAGAGCAGGTCGCCGGCGAACATCACCTGGCGCACGCCCTGCTCGCCGTACGGCGTGCGGAAGGCGATCGACCCGGGAGTGTGCCCGGGGGCGTGGTCGACCGTGACCTGCAGGCCGGCCAGCTCGAGCACGGCGCCGTCGTCGACCTCCTCCACCCGGTCCGGCTCGGCGAAGGAGTACCTGCCGCCCAGCAGCATCGCGGCGGTCTCCGGGCCCATGCCAGGCATCGGGTCGGCCAGCAGGTGCCGGTCGGCGGGGTGGACGTAGGCCGTGGCGTCGTACGTGCCGGCCACCGGCGCCACGCACCACATGTGGTCGACGTGCCCGTGGGTGACCAGCACCGCGACCGGCTTGAGCCGGTGCTCGCGGACCATCTCCGCGACGCCGGCAGCGGCGTCCTTGCCGGGGTCGACCACCACGCACTCGGCGCCGGGCGCGGTCGCGGCGACGTAGCAGTTCGTCCCCCACGGGCCGGCGGGGAATCCTGCGATCAGCACGTCGCTGCTCTCCTGGAGGTGAGGGGGGACGTCGTACGGCGGCGACTGACCACCCTACCGACGCCGGCCCGGGGCCCGGTACCGGATTTGCGCCGAGCGGCGGGGGGTGCCGAGCGCCGAGGGCGTGCCGAGCGCCGAGGGCGTGCCGAGCGCCGGTACTAGCATGCAGGGAACCCGTCGACCGCCCACCTGAGGTGACGTCACCCGTGACCAGCACGCCGCACGACCCGGCCTCGACCGGGCCTTCCGGGGAGCCTGCGGCCTCGTCCCCCGTCCCCCGCCCCGGGCCGGTGTCCCCACGCCCGGGTCCCCAGGTGGCTCCGCAGGTAGCGTCTCAGGCGGGGGGTCGCCCGGTCCCGCGGCCCGCTCCGCCGCCGCGTCCCCCGGCCTCCGCGCCCGAGCGTGAGCGGTGGGGTCGGGTCGCCGACGACGGCACGGTCTACGTGCGCACGGCGGACGGTGAGCGGGCGGTCGGCCAGTGGCCGGGTGAGGACGCGGCGACGGTGCTGGCGCACTTCGAGCGGAAGTTCGACGACCTCGCCTTCGAGGTGGCCCTGCTGGAGCAGAGGGTCCGGGCCGGCAGTCTCGCCCCCGACGACGCCGTCGCCTCCGTCAAGCAGGTGCGGGCCCTGGTCACCGACGCGCCCGTGGTGGGTGACCTGGCGTCGCTGGAGTCGCGCCTGGACGAGCTGACCGGTGAGATCGCCCGCCAGCGCGAGCAGCGGCGCGCCGAGCGCGCCCGGCGGCTGGAGCAGGCCAAGGCGGACAAGCAGCGCATCGCCGGGGAGGCCGAGGCGCTGGCCGCGGGCAACGACTGGCGGGGAGGAGCGGACCGGCTCCGGCAGCTGCTCGAGGAGTGGAAGGGACTGCCCCGCCTCGACAAGAGCCTGGACGACGCGCTGTGGCGACGGTTCTCCTCCGCGCGCACCACCTACACCCGGCGGCGCAAGGCGCACTTCGCCGAGCTGAACGAGAGGCGAGAGGGCGCGCGTGCCGTCAAGGAGCGGTTGGCCGCCGAGGCGGAGGGCCTGGCGTCCTCCACGGACTGGGCGGCGACCGCGTCGGCGTACCGGGACCTGATGCGGCGCTGGAAGGCGGCCGGTCCGGCCCCGAAGGGCGTGGACGACCGGTTGTGGAAGCGGTTCCGCGGCGCACAGGACTCCTTCTTCTCCGCGCGCGACGCGCAGACCGCCGCGCAGGACGCCGAGATGAGCGCCAACGCGACCGTCAAGGAGGGGCTGCTGGCCGAGGCCGAACGGCTGGTCCCGGTCACCGACCTCTCGTCGGCCAAGGCGGCCTTCCGCGACATCGCCGACCGCTGGGACGCCGCCGGCAAGGTGCCCCGCGAGCGGACGCGCGACCTGGAGGGCCGGCTGCGCGCGGTCGAGCGGACCATCCGCGAGGTCGAGGAGGACGCCTGGCGGCGCTCGAACCCCGAAGCCCGCGCCCGCGCCGCCGCCACCGTGTCCCAGCTCGAGGCCTCCATCGACGACCTGCGCGCCAAGCAGGAACGCGCCGCCGCGGCAGGAGACACCGCCAAGGCCGCCGAGCACGCCCACGCCATCGACGCCCGCCAGGCCTGGCTGACCGAGGCCCGACGCGCCCTCGACGACTTCTCCTGACCGACCTGACCACCCCACCCCACCCCTCCCCCGCCGAGTCGTCGCTACCTCCCGCCCCACCCCCGCCGAGTCGTCGCTACCTCCCGCCCCACCCCCGCCGAGTCGTCGCTACCTCCCGAACGTTGGACGCCGAGTCGGCGTCACCTCCCGAACGTTGGACGCCGAGACGGCGTCACCTCCCGAACGTTGGACGCCGAGACGGCGTCACCTCCCGAACGTTGGACGCCGAGACGGCATTACCTCCCGCAGGAGCACACGCCGACTCGACCCCCTCCCGCAGGAGCACACGCCGACTCGACCCCCACCAGCCAGGAACACACGCCGACTCAACCCCCACCAACCAGGAACACACGCCGACTCGACCCCCACCAGCCAGGAGCAGACGCCGACTCGGCGGAGGAGGTGGAGTCAGCCGGTGACGCGGTGGGCGTCGTAGACGCCCTCGACGTGGCGGACGGTGCGGAGGACGTGGCCGAGGTGGGTGGGGTCGGCCATCTCGAAGGTGAACCGGCTCCGGGCGACCCGGTCGCGGCTGGTGGTCAGGGAGGCGGCGAGGATGTTGACGTGCATGTCGGACAGCACCTTGGTGATGTCGGACAGCAGGCGGGCCCGGTCGAGGGCCTCGACCTGGACGTTGACCAGGAACATCGACTGGGCCGTGGGCGCCCACTCCACCTGCACGAGCCGCTCCGGCTCGGAGCGCAGGGACTTCACGTTGGTGCAGTCGACGCGGTGGACCGACACGCCGAACCCGCGCGTCACGAAGCCGAGGATGGCGTCGCCCGGGACCGGCGTGCAGCACCTGGCCAGCTTCACCCAGACGTCGGAGACGTCCTTGACGATCACTCCGGCGTCGCCGGCGGTGGGGCGCCGCGGCGTCGGGCGGGTGATCTGGACGGCCTCCGCGAGGTCCTCCGCGGCGCCCTCCTCGCCGCCGTGCAGGGCGATCACGCGTCGTACGACGGTCTGGGCGCCGACGTGGCCCTCGCCCACCGAGGCGTACAGCGCCGACACGTCCTGCAGCCGCATCTCCGACGCGATGATCGACAGCGACTCGTGGGTCAGGACGCGCTTGAGCGGCTGGCCCTCCTTGCGCATCAGCCGCGCGATCTGGTCCTTGCCGCGGTCGATGGCCTCCTCGCGGCGCTCCTTGGTGAACCAGTGCCGGATCTTGTTCCGCGCTCGCGGTGACTTGACGAAGGCCAGCCAGTCGCGGCTCGGCCCGGCGCTCGGAGCCTTGGAGGTGAACACCTCGACGACGTCACCGTTGTCCAGGGTGGACTCCAGGGGCACCAGGCGGCCGTTGACCCGCGCGCCGATCGTGCGGTGGCCGACCTCGGTGTGGATCGCGTAGGCGAAGTCGACCGGCGTGGAGCCGGTGGGCAGCGCCAGCACGTCGCCGCGCGGGGTGAACACGTAGACCTCGGCGGAGTTGATCTCGAAGCGCAGGGACTCCAGGAACTCCCCGGGGTCCTCGGTCTCCTGCTGCCAGTCCAGCAGCGTGCGGACCCAGCCCATGTCCGACCCGGAGTCGCCCGACGGGCGGTGGGCGATGATGTCGGTGCCGCCGTCCTCCTTGTACTTCCAGTGCGCGGCGACGCCGTACTCCGCCCGCCGGTGCATCGAGTAGGTGCGGATCTGCATCTCGACCGGCTTGCCCTCCAGGCCGATCACGGTGGTGTGCAGGGACTGGTACATGTTGAACTTCGGCATCGCGACCCAGTCCTTGAACCGCCCGGGAACCGGGTTCCACCGCGCGTGGATGACCCCCAGGACGGCGTAGCAGTCGCGGTCGTCCTCGACCAGGATGCGCAGGCCGACCAGGTCGTAGATGTCGGAGAAGTCGCGGCCGCGGACGATCATCTTCTGGTAGATCGAGTAGTAGTGCTTGGGCCGGCCGGTCACCGTCGCCTTGATCTTCGCGGCCCGCAGGTCCGCGGTGACCTGGCCGATCACCTTGGCCAGGAACTTGTCGCGCGAGGGCGCTCGGTCGGCGACGAGGCGGACGATCTCGTCGTACATCTTGGGGTGCAGCGTGGCGAAGGCGAGGTCCTCCAGCTCCCACTTCAACGTGTTCATGCCCAGGCGGTGCGCGAGCGGCGCGAAGATGTCCAGGGTCTCCCGCGCCTTGCGCTCCTGCGTCTCGGGTTTGAGGTAGCGCAGCGTGCGCATGTTGTGCAGCCGGTCGGCGAGCTTGATGACGAGCACCCGGATGTCGCGGCTCATCGCGACGATCATCTTGCGGATGGTGTCTGACTGCGCGGAGTCGCCGTACTTGACCTTGTCCAGCTTGGTCACGCCGTCGACGAGCTGGGCAACCTCGTCGCCGAAGTCACGGCGGACCTGCTCCAGGGTGTACGGCGTGTCCTCGACGGTGTCGTGGAGCAGCGCCGCGACCAGCGTCGGCTCGGTCATGCCGATGTCGGCCAGGATCGTCGCGACGGCGAGCGGATGGGTGATGTAGGGGTCGCCGCTCCGGCGCATCTGGCTGCCGTGCATGCGCTCGGCCACGGTGTAGGCCCGCTCGAGCAGGGCGAGGTCGGCCTTCGGGTGGTTGTCGCGGACCGCGCGGAACAACGGCTCGAGCACCGGGTTGACCGACTGGCCCTTGGTCCCGATGCGGGCGAGGCGGGCGCGCACCCGGTCGGCGGTCGCTCCGGCGCGGCTGCGCTCCTCGTGCTCGGGCTCGGCCGGCTCGACCGAGGCCGGCGGGGGGACCGGGCGCGCCGGCAGCCGGCGGGGGCGGGTGGGTGGCGACTGCGTGGACGCCGAGCCGCCGGCGTCGGGCGCGGCAGCCGAGGCCGGCTCACCGCGTCGTGCGGGCGCGACGACGGCGGGACCGGTCGTCGGCTCGTCCGCCACGTCGCCTCCCTCCCTGTCCGCCCGGCGCCGGCACGGGCGGTCAGGTCAGTCTAGGCCGGGTCCGGTCCGCCACCGCGGTGGCGTCAGAGCGCGCGGACCGACAGCAGCGGGAGGTCGCCGAGGGCCTCGCGGCCGCCGAGGAAGCCCAGCTCGATGAGCACCGCCACCGCGGCGACGCTGCCGCCGCAGGACTCGACCAGGCGTCGGGTCGCCTGGATCGTGCCACCGGTGGCCAGTACGTCGTCGACCAGCAGCACCCGCTCGCCGGGGGCGACACCGTCCTGGTGGATCTCCAGCGTGGCGGCGCCGTACTCCAGGTCGTAGGAGACCGCGTGCGTCGCCCCGGGCAGCTTGCCGGACTTGCGCACCGGGACGAACCCCCTGCCCAGCGCCAGCGCGACCGGCGCGGCCAGGATGAAGCCGCGAGCCTCCATGCCCACGACCTTGTCGACCACGAGCTCGCCGCGCTGGTCGCGGCCGGCGACGGCGAGCGCCTCGACCACGCGGGTGAACGCGGCGTGGTCCGCGAGCAGCGGCGAGATGTCCTTGAAGACCACCCCAGGGGTCGGGAAGTCCGCGACGTCGCGAACCAGCCCGTCGACCACGGCTCCGAGCCCGGGGTCCGGGCCGGGCCACGAGGTCACCGCCGGCTCACCGCCGCCCGCGCTGTGACCGCGGCTTGCGGGTGGGCTGCGGCCGGTGCGACGACTTCGAGTCCGAGACCGGTCGCGAGGAGGGCGGCCGTTCCCCCGCCGTGAACCGGCCAGGTACGCCGGTGGGGGCCGATCGCGTGCGGTCCGGGGCCGGCTCGACTCCGTCGTCGAGGTCGCCCAGCTCGTCGTCGACGACCAGGCCGCCGCCGGCCGGCTCGTCGTGCAGCGCCATGCTCTCGGTGAAGACGGGGACCTCGGCGAACCGGTCGGCCTCGCGCCGCGACCGGTGCCGGCGGGCCCGCGCGTCACCGGCCCTGACCCC
>JBIOYO010000084.1:0-2935 GCA_044870175.1 Nocardioidaceae bacterium
ACCGCGATCGGCGGCTTCGTCGACATCGGCGACCTGGTGACCAACGCGCTCGTCGGCGCCCGCTTCGGCCTGCACCTCGCCTGGGTGGTCGTGGTCGGCGTCGCGGGCATCTGCGTCTTCGCGGAGATGTCGGGGCGCATCGCGGCGGTGTCCGGACGGCCGACGTTCGACCTCATCCGCGAACGTCTGGGCCCGCGGACCGGCCTGGTCGCCCTGGTGGGGTCGATGTTCGTCACCGGGCTGACCCTGGCCGCGGAGCTCGGCGGCGTGGCCCTGGTGCTGCAGCTGCTGACCGGCTGGGACTACCTGCTGTTCGTCCCGTTCGTCGGCGTCCTGGTGTGGCTGGTCGTCTGGCGGGTGCGGTTCCAGCGGATGGAGACCGCGTTCGGCCTGCTCGGCCTGCTCCTCGTCGGGTACGCCGTCGCGGTCTGGTCCGCCTCGCCGGACTGGGGGACGTTGTGGGAGCAGGCCCGGTCGCCCTCCCCGACGGGGCCGGAGTCCTGGCCGACGTACTGGTACTACGCGGTCGCGCTGTTCGGGGCGGCGATGACGCCGTACGAGGTGTTCTTCTTCTCCTCCGGCGGCGTCGAGGAGGGCTGGTCCAAGCGGGACCTGGCGACCTCGCGGCTCAACGTCTTCGTCGGCTTCCCGCTCGGCGGCCTGCTGTCGCTGTCCATCGCGGCACTCGCCGCGATCGTCTACCTCCCGGCCGGGGTCGAGGTGGGCACGCTGGGCCAGACCGCCCTGCCGGTCGCCGCCGAGCTCGGGACGATCGGGCTGCTCGTCGTCCTGCTCGGCATCTTCGCGGCGACGTTCGGCGCGGCGCTGGAGACGGCGCTGTCCACGGGCTACGCCATCGCGCAGTACTTCGGCTGGGCCTGGGGCAAGATGGTCCGGCCCCGCGAGGCCCCCCGGTTCCATGCCGTGGTGATCGTCGCGCTGGTGACCGGGGCGATGCTGCTGCTGACCACGCTGGACCCGGTCAAGGTCACCGAGTACTCCGTGGTGTTCTCGGCCGTGGCCCTGCCCCTGACCTACCTGCCGATCCTCGTGGTCGCCAACGACCCCGACTACCTCGGCGCCGACGTGAACCGGCCCTGGACGAACGCCCTGGGCGTGGTGTTCCTGGCGCTGGTCCTCGCCGCCTCGCTGGCGGCGGTGCCCCTGATGATCTGGACGAAGGCGGGACAGTGACCCCACCCCCCGAGGACGCAGGCTCCCCGCGCCCCGCAGGGCGCGAGCTGTACGCCGCGCTGCACCTGCTGGACCGCCAGGTCGTCGACGCCAGGACCGGCCGGCCGGTGGCCAAGGCCGACGACCTGGAGCTCGACCTCGACGCCGACCCGCCGGTCGTGACCGCGATCCTCACCGGGCCGCAGGCCTGGGGGCCGCGGCTCCCCGGGCTGCTCGGACGAGCCGTGGTCGCGGTGCACGGGCGGCTGCACCCCCGACCCGACCCGACGCCCTACCGGATCTCCGCTGCGCTCGTCAGCGACGTCTCCTCCGCGGTGCAGATCACCGGCGACCCGCCCGACGGCGTCTCCGGGCTCGGGCGGTGGCTCGACGACCAGGTCATCGGCAGGATCCCGGGAGCCGGCCATGCGCCTCAGTGAGCTGTTGGCGGTGCCGGTCGTGGACAGCGCCGGGGAGCGGGTCGGCGGCGTGGCCGACGTCGTGCTGGTCCAGGACGGGCCGATGCTGTCCGAGCGCGGCGCGGCGCTCCGGGTGGCCGGCCTGGTCGTCGTGAGCCGGCGGCACACCCGCCTCCTCGGATACGAGCGCGACCTGCGCCCCGCCGTCTTCCGGATCCTGGTCAGGCGCCTGGCCGGTGCGGTGCTCCGCGTCGGCTGGCACGACGTCGCCGAGGTGTCCAGCGAGCGGGTGCTGCTGCGCGTGCGGCGGCAGGACCTCGCCGAGCACCGCCGCGCGCACCTGGACTGACTCACCGCCCCTCAGGCGGCTCCGGGCCGAAGTCATCGGCGGCGATCCGCTCGTCCTCGGGCGCACCCTCGGGCTCGTCGGGCGGCAGCAGCCAGTCGGAGTCGTAGACCCCGCCTTGGATCGCCGGGTAGTCGGTCAGGCCGTGTGCCACCCGGGCCTCGCGCACGCCCTGGGAGATGCTGTGCCACAGGTGGTCCTCCCCGAGCTCGGCGATCAGCCCCGACCGCATCAGCGCATGGCGGACCGGCCACATGGCGCGCACCAGGTACAGGTCGATGCCCCGGTCGCGCAGCGCGTGGAACAGGTCGGCGAGCGCGTCGGCGCTCGTCGTGTCCATCTGGCTGGTGGCCTCGAGGTCGAGGACCAGGGCCCGGATCCCGGGCATCGACTCGGCCCGGGCGAGGACGACGTCGTGGACGGGCGCGGCGGTGACCCAGAAGATCGGGGTGGCGACGCGCAGCACCAGCACGCCCGGGTACGTCGGGCGCTCCGGGTGCTGGCTCAGCCGGCCCCACGCGGCCTTCTCCCCCGGCACCTTGCCCATCGGGTCGACGCGGATCCGGCTGGACCGGTAGACCAGGCCGAGGACGGAGCCTGCGACGGCGATGAGCAGCCCGTTGAGCGGGCCGAATGCGAGCACCCCGATGGCGGCGACGACGGCGGACACGATGTCGTTGCGGCGCATCCGGGCGTAGCGGCGCAGCGCCGCGAAGTCCATCAGCTTCCAGACCGCGTTGACCACGATCGCGCTGAGCACCGCACGCGGCAGGTCCGACAGGGCCGGTGCCAGCAGGACGATCACCACCAGGGCGAGCACGGCGGCGGCGATCCCCGCCATCTGGGTGCGCCCGCGCGCGTCGCTGACCGCGGCCGTCTTCGACAGGCTGCCGGCCACCCCCAGGCCGCCGAAGAACCCGCAGGCGACGTTGGCCGCCCCGGAGGCGAGCAGCTCCTGGTCGGCGTCGATCCGGTAGCCGCCGCGGGCGGCGAACAG
>JBIOYO010000085.1:0-5321 GCA_044870175.1 Nocardioidaceae bacterium
GAACCGGGCGGCCGGCAGGGTGTCTGCGGCTACAGTTGAGCGGTGAGCGTGTTCGAGATCTCCAACGGCCTGATGGCGCTGGTCAGCCTGGCCATGCTCGTCGCGCAGATCTGGGCGTTCGTGGACGCGATGGCGCAGCGCAAGGACGCGTACGTCGCGGCGGACAAGCTCACGAAGCCGGCGTGGCTGGTCATCCTCGGGCTCGGACTCGCGGCGCACCTGCTGTTCTGGCACCCGCTCAGCCTGCTCAACCTGCTGGGCATCATCGCCGCCCTTGTCTACCTGGTCGACGTGCGACCGGCGATCCGGTCCCTGACCCGCCGCTGACCCCGCCCGCGGGCCGGCCGCCCCCGTGGTCGCGGTCCCCGTCAGCGATGAATTCGTTCGACAGCCGGGGTCGACCCGTCCGACAGTGGAGCCGGACGCCCACAGCCTTCCGGCGCCACCCCACCACCCCGCTCCCGTGGACCAACCCAGGAGGAACTGTGTCCCGCATCCCGGCCGTGTCGGTCGCATCTGCTGAGGTGACGTCATGACGACGCCTGCAGTGGAGGCCATCGACCTGGTGAAGCACTTCGACGAGACCGTCGCCGTCGACGGCGTCAGCTTCGCGGTGCCCCCCGGCAGCGTCCTCGGGCTGCTCGGCCCCAACGGCGCCGGCAAGACCACCACCGTGCGCATGCTGACCACGATGTCGCGGCCCACGAGCGGCACCGGGCGGGTCGCCGGGCACGACGTGGTCGACGAGCCCGAGGCAGTCCGCCGCAGCATGGGCCTGACCGGGCAGGTGGCGACGGTGGACGAGCTGCTCACCGGCCGGGAGAACCTCACCCTCATCGGCCGGTTCACGGGCATGTCTCGGACGCAGGTCCGCCGCCGCGGCGAGGAGCTGCTCGAGCGGTTCTCCCTGACCGACGCCGGCGGCCGCGTGGTCAAGACCTACTCCGGAGGCATGCGCCGCCGGCTCGACCTCGCCGTGAGCCTCATCGCGACACCGCCGGTGCTGTTCCTCGACGAGCCGACCACCGGCCTGGACCCCCGCAGCCGCACCGAGCTGTGGGACGTCCTTCGGGGGCTGGTCGCCGACGGCACCACGCTGGTGCTGACCACGCAGTATCTCGAGGAGGCCGACCAGCTCGCCGACGAGATCATCGTCGTCGACAAGGGCCGCATCATCGCCCAGGGCACACCGACCCAGCTCAAGGACGAGGCCGGCCGGGCCAGCGTGGTGGTGACGGTCTCCACCGCCGCCGACCTGCCCCGTGCCGAGGCGATCGTGAGAGCCACCGCCGACGAGGTGCACGTCGAGCAGTCCTCCCGGCGGGTCACGGCCAAGGCGGGCGGGCTGGCGGACATGCTCGCCATCGGAGCCGCGGTCGAGGACAGCGGCATCCCCATCGACGACCTCGGGCTGCAACGTCCCAGCCTCGACGACGTGTTCCTGCACCTCACCGGGCACCGCGCGGAGGGCGAGGCCGGTCCGCGGGAGACCGACGGTGCCGAAGGAGCCGGCACGACGCCGGCCGACGAGCTCCAGGAGGCAGTGCGATGACCACGACAGCCGTGCGGGCCGCTCCGAGCCGGGAGGAGCGGCCGGCGTACACGCCGCCCTCGTTCGCGCTCTCGTGCCTGCTCCTGGTGCGCCGCAACCTGATCCACACCCGGCGCATGCCGGAGATGCTCATGGACGTCACCGTCCAGCCGGTGATGTTCGTGCTGCTCTTCGCCTACGTGTTCGGCGCGTCCATCGACGTGCCCGGGTCGAGCTACCGGGAGTTCCTGGTGCCCGGGATCATGGCTCAGACGATCGTGTTCTCCTCGTTCATCGTGGCGATGGGGCTGGTGACCGACCTGGAGAAGGGCTTCGTGGACCGGCTGAAGTCACTGCCGATCCACCGCGCGTCGATCCTGGTCGGCCGGAGCATCTCCAGCCTCGTCCACTCCAGCATCGGCATCAGTGTCATGGCCCTGACCGGTCTCGCGATCGGCTGGCGCATCCACAACGGGGTGTTCGACGCGGTGCTCGCGTTCGCGCTGATCCTGCTCTTCGGGTTCGCGATGATCTGGATCGGCATCCTGGTCGGCTCCACGCTGCGCTCGGTCGAGGGCGTGCAGGGGCTGATGTTCACGGTGATGTTCCCGCTGACCTTCCTGGCCAACACGTTCGCACCGACCGAGAACATGCCTGCCTGGCTGCGCACCATCGCCGAGTGGAACCCGGTCTCCGCGCTGAGCCAGGCCCTGCGCCAGCTGTGGGGCAACGGCCCGGCCGCGCCCCCGGACGCCGCCTGGCCCTTGCACCACCCGGTCCTGATGACGGTGGTGTGGTCGGTCCTGATCACCGCGCTCGTGGCGCCGGCCGCCGTCGCGTCCTTCCGGCGACGCTCCAGCGACTGAAGGCCGGGCCGTGGCCGAGGTCGAGGTCGTCACCGGGGACATCACCCGGCTGCAGGTCGACGCGATCGTCAACGCCGCCAACACCGCCATGCGCGGTGGCGGCGGTGTCGACGGTGCGATCCACCGCGCCGCCGGGCCCGCGCTGCTGGCCGAGTGCGTCGAGCGGTTCCCGCGAGGGCTGCCGACCGGAGCCGCGGGCTGGACGCACGGGCACCGGCTGCCCGCCCGGTGGGTGGTCCACGTCGTGGGACCCGTCTACGACGGCAGCGGCGGCAACCGGCACCTCCTGGAGTCCTGCTACTCCGAGGCCCTCGCGGTCGCCGACCGGCTCGCCGCGGAGCACGACGTGGCCGGCTTCACCATGGCGTTCCCACTGGTGTCGGCGGGGATCTACGGGTGGCCGCTGGACGACGCGGCCGCGGTCGCCGTCCGGACCGTCCGGTCCGCGGACACCCGCGTCGAGAGGGTCCTGCTCGTCGCCTTCGGCGAGCAGGCACACCGCGCCCTGACCGCCGCGCTGGGCTGACCAGCCAGCAGACTCAGCGCGGAGCCATCCGCAGGGCGCCGTCGAGACGGACCACCTCACCGTTCAGGTAGTCGTTGCCGACCATGGCGAGCACCAGGTCCGCGTACTCGGCGGGCCGGCCGAGCCGAGCCGGGAAGGGTACCCCCGCGGCCAGTCCGGCGCGGAAGTCCTCCGACACCGTGGCCAGCATCGGCGTCTCCATGATGCCGGGAGCGATCGTGAGCACGCGGATGCCGTGCTGGGCGAGGTCCCGGGCCGCCGTCAGGGTCAGGCCGACGACGCCCGCCTTGGACGACGCGTACGCCGCCTGACCCACCTGCCCGTCGAAGGCCGCGATCGACGCGGTGTTGACGACCACGCCCCGCTGCCCCTGCTCGTCGGGGTCGATCGCGGCCATGCGCTCGGCGGCGAGCGCGAGGACGTTGAACGTGCCGATGAGGTTGACCTGCACCACCGCGGCGTACAACGACAGGTCGTGGACCCCCCGCCGGCCGAGGATGCGCATGGACGGGGCGATCCCCGCACAGCTCACCACGATGCGGAGGGGCGGGCCGGCGGCAGCCGCCTCGTCGACCGCCGCCTGCACGCTGGACGGGTCGGTGACGTCGGTGGCGACGTACGTGACGCCGGGGACCGGGTCCGCGGCGGCGACCGCATGGTCGAGGTCGAGGGCGAACACGGTCGAGCCTCGTGCCGCCAGCGCCGCCGCGGTGGCGGCGCCCAGCCCCGACGCGCCTCCGGTGACGATCGAGGCAGTGTCTGCGATCTGCATCTGGTCGGCCCTCCTTCGTCCTTGCCCCTCGTGTGGCCCCGACTCGCCCATGATCGGCGGTGGTCCGATGACGCTCACGGACTAGACCGACATCCCGTTCGGGTCAACTCGAAATCGGGAGGACTCGGTCTCTTGACCAAGTCCCCGCCACGAGGCAGTCTTGTCCGCGGGTCAGCGCCGGTGGGCTGGGGAGAACTACCGGGGCCGACCCCCTCGCAGCGCCTCGGCGCTCGCGGGCGGCGGTCCTCGGGGGGAGGGGCGAGGACCTCGAATGCGAGATGCGCCTGGCCATCCCGAGCGGCCAGGCGCATTCTCGTTTGTGTGGCGGTCGGCCGAAGGCCGACACCCGGCGAGCCGTCGCACGTGCACGCCGAAACGGGCTCGACCCGTCGCTTCTGCTCGGGGCGGTCGGCAGTTTCCCATGGGATCGAGATGTCTTGCCGCTTCCCACGGCGGACGCGTCATGGGAGGCGGCAGAGGACCGGGGGAAGTGCAGATGCGACGGCTCGGCGGCCCCGCGCCGGGCAGATGCGACGGCTCGGCGCCCCGCGCCGTGCGGATGCGACGGCTCGGCGCTCCCGCGCCGTGCGGATGCGACGGCTCGGCGCTCGATTCGGGGGAGGTCGCGTCGACGGGGCGTTGAAGAGTGGGGCTTCATTTCAGAAGACTTCAGTTATGCTCTGAACGTGGGGCATGCACGGCGGGACGGTCCCGTGTTCACGCTGATCGGGGACCTGGTGGGGTCGCGGTCGGTGCCGGACCGGGGGGCGGCCCAGCGGGCGCTGGAGGCCACGCTGCGGGAGGTCAGCGAGCGGGTGGGCCCGGTGCAGGCGCTGGAGCCGACCGTGGGTGACGAGTTCCAGGGGGTGTTCGCCACGCTCGCGGGCGCCACCCGCGCCACGCTGCTGGTGAGGCTGGCGCTGCTGCCCGCCCTGGACGTGCGCTGCGGGCTCGGCCTCGGCGTGGTGACGGTGCACGACGCCACCAGGCGACCGCTGCTGCAGGACGGGCCGGGGTGGTGGGCGGCCAGGGCGGCCGTGAAGGCACTCGGGGAGCGACGGCACGCCGCGGCCCGCACCTGGTACGCCGCCTCGGCCGACGAGGTGGCCGGGGACGCGCGCCGGGCCGACGGGCCCCCACCCGGTCTGGTGAACGCGCACCTGGTCTGCCGGGACGCTCTCGTGGACCGGCTCCCGGAGCGGGGGTGGCGGATGCTACGACTGTCCCTCCTGGGCGAGACCCAGCGGCGGATCGCCGATGCGGAGGGGATCACGCCCTCCGCGGTGTCCCAGCAGTTCGCCCGGGGGATCGCCGCCGTCCGCGAGGCGCAGGCGCTGCTGGAAGGGGACCGATGACGCTGGTGGGGCTGTGGCTGGCAGTGGTCGGCGGCTGCGACCTGCTGCGCGCGGCCCGCGACGTCACCTCCACCGCGCGCCGGCTGCTCATCGGCGTCATCGGGTCGCTGCTGCTGCTGGCCGCCGGCCTGGCGACCGGGCTGTCCCTGCGCGGGTGGACGCTGGTCTGGCTGCCGGCCGGGGCGGCGTTCTGGATGTGGGTGCTCGGCTCGGCCGCGGCGCTGGGCGGGCGGCGAGTCCCCGCCGGCGGGACCGGTGCTGTGACGTCTCG
>JBIOYO010000086.1:0-4330 GCA_044870175.1 Nocardioidaceae bacterium
GGCCGTCCGGTCACCGGCCCGGGCAACCGGCCGCTGAAGTCGCTGTCGGACATGCTCAAGGGCAAGCAGGGGCGGTTCCGGCAGAACCTGCTCGGCAAGCGCGTCGACTACTCCGGCCGGTCGGTCATCGTGGTCGGCCCGCAGCTGAAGCTGCACCAGTGCGGCCTGCCCAAGCAGATGGCGCTGGAGCTGTTCAAGCCGTTCGTCATGAAGCGGCTGGTCGACCTGAACCACGCGCAGAACATCAAGTCCGCCAAGCGGATGGTCGAGCGGGCCAGGCCGGTGGTGTGGGACGTGCTGGAGGAGGTGATCACCGAGCACCCGGTGCTGCTCAACCGGGCGCCGACGCTGCACCGCCTCGGCATCCAGGCGTTCGAGCCGCAGCTGATCGAGGGCAAGGCGATCCAGATCCACCCGCTGGTCTGCACGGCGTTCAACGCCGACTTCGACGGTGACCAGATGGCGGTGCACCTGCCGCTGTCCGCCGAGGCGCAGGCCGAGGCGCGGATCTTGATGCTGTCGACGAACAACATCCTGAAGCCCTCCGACGGCCGGCCCGTGACCATGCCGACCCAGGACATGATCATCGGGCTGTTCTTCCTCACCCAGGAGGTCGAGGGTGAGCTGCCCGGCGACGGCCGGGTGTTCGGCTCGACCGCCGAGGCGGTCATGGCCTTCGACCGGGGCGAGATCCTGCTGCAGAGCCGGGTCCGGATCCGGCTGACCGGGATCGTCCCGCCGCTGGGCGAGACCGTCCCGGAGGACTGGGACGCCGACCAGCCGCTGCTGCTGCCGACCACGCTCGGCCGCGCGCTGTTCAACGAGACGCTGCCGGCGGACTACCCGTACGTCAACGGGGAGGTCGGCAAGCGCCAGCTCGGCGTCATCGTCAACGACCTGGCCGAGCGCTACACCAAGGTCGAGGTCGCGCACGCGCTCGACGCGTTGAAGGACGCGGGCTTCCACTGGGCGACCCGCTCCGGTGTCACCGTGTCGATCGACGACGTGGTCACGCCGGAGGCCAAGGGCGTCATCCTGGAGAAGTACGAGGCGCAGGCCGCCAAGGTCCAGCAGCAGTACGAGCGGGGCCTGATCACCGACGACGAGCGGCGCCAGGAGCTCATCGAGATCTGGACGCAGGCCTCCAACGAGGTCGCCAAGGAGCTCGAGGACACCTTCCCGAAGAGCAACCCGATCTACATGATGGTGCACTCCGGGGCCCGCGGGAACATGATGCAGGTCCGCCAGATCGCCGCCATGCGCGGCCTGGTGGCAAACCCGAAGGGCGACATCATCCCTCGGCCGATCAAGGCCAACTTCCGCGAGGGCCTGTCCGTGCTGGAGTACTTCATCTCCACCCACGGCGCCCGCAAGGGCCTGGCCGACACCGCGCTGCGCACCGCCGACTCCGGGTACCTCACCCGGCGCCTGGTGGACGTCTCGCAGGACGTGATCATCCGCGAGGACGACTGCGGCACCGAGCGGGGCCTGCCGAAGAAGATCGGCACCCGGCTCGGCGACGGCTCGCTGGTCAAGGCCGACGACGTGGAGACCTCGTCGTACGCCCGGTCGGTGGCCACGGACGTGGTACACCCGGAGACCGGCGAGGTGCTGGTCGGAGCCGGCGACGACCTCGGCGACGTGAAGATCGACGGGCTGATCGCGGTCGGCATCGAGGTGGTCAAGGTCCGCTCGGTGCTCACGTGCGAGGCCCGCACCGGCACCTGCGCGAAGTGCTACGGGCGGTCGCTGGCCACCGGCAAGCTGGTCGACATCGGCGAGGCGGTGGGCATCATCGCCGCGCAGTCCATCGGCGAGCCCGGCACCCAGCTGACCATGCGGACCTTCCACACCGGTGGCGTCGCCTCGGCCGACGACATCACCCAGGGTCTTCCCCGGGTGGTCGAGCTCTTCGAGGCCCGGCAGCCCAAGGGTCGCGCGCCGATCAGCGAGGCGGCCGGCCGGGTCACCGTCGAGGAGACCGAGCGGGCCCGCAAGGTCCTGGTCACTCCCGACGACGGCTCGGAGGTCAAGGAGTACCCGGTCTCCAAGCGGTCCCGGCTCCTCGTCGGCGAGGGCGACCACGTCGAGGTGGGGCAGAAGATCACCCAGGGCACGCCCGACCCGCAAGACGTGCTCCGGGTGCTCGGGGTCCGCAAGGCGCAGGAGCACCTCGTCGACGAGGTGCAGGCCGTGTACCGCAGCCAGGGTGTGCAGATCCACGACAAGCACATCGAGATCATCATCCGGCAGATGCTGCGGCGGGTCCTCGTGCTGGAGCAGGGCGACACCCGGCTACTGCCGTCCGACCTGGTCGACCGGCCCTCCTTCGAGGAGGAGAACCGCAGGGTGGTCTCCGAGGGCGGCAAGCCCGCCGCCGGCCGCCCGCAGCTGATGGGGATCACGAAGGCGTCGCTGGCCACGGAGTCGTGGCTGTCCGCGGCGTCGTTCCAGGAGACCACGAGGGTGCTCACCGACGCCGCCATCCATGGCAAGTCGGACTCCCTGCTGGGTCTGAAGGAGAACGTGATCATCGGCAAGCTGATCCCGGCCGGCACGGGCCTGGAGCGGTACCGCAACATCCGCGTGGAGCCGACCGAGGCGGCCCGGGCCAACGCCTACGCCGTCAGCGGCTACGAGAGCTACGACTACGACTTCGGCGGCGGCGCCAGCGGTCAGGCCGTGGCCCTGGACGACTTCGACTTCGGGTCGTACCAGAACTAGTCGGGCGCAGCCCGACGAGAGGCGACTCGCCGTTCCCGCGCAGACCGCCGCGCTCGCACTCAAGCGAGCCCAGCTAGGACACAGCTAGGCCAAGAACCTCCCCACGACGATCCACCGCCTCCCATGACCCGTCCGCCATGGGAAGCGGCAAACCGTCTGCATCCCATGGGAATCAGCCACCACCCAGCCGTGCGCGAAAGACACATGGTGACCTTCGGGCCTGGTGAGGGGGTCCGTCGCGGGGTTCGCTGACAGCCATGAGTGGCGTCGAGGTCGGCGTCGCGGTCGTCGCGGCGGTGACCCTGTCCGCGGTCGTGTGCGCGGCTGCGGTGTGGGCGGCGGTCACGTGGGTTCGTCGTCGCCACGACGGGCGGCCCGGCCGGCACGGGCGGCCCGGTGCGAGCGGCCCCGAGGGACGGCACGTATGACACCCGCGCCGCGGGCTCTGTCGGCACCGGTCACCGGGCTGACCCGCGAGGAGGTGCGCGACCGGCGGGCACGAGACGGGCCGAACGTCCTGCCGGTGCAGCGCCCGGTGCCGGCGTGGCGCCGGCTCGCCGCGGAGCTGGTCCACTTCTTCGCGTTGCTGTTCTGGGTCGCGGGGGCGTTGGCGTTCCTGGCGGGGATGCAGCAGCTGGGCATCGCGGTGTTCGTCGTGGTGGTCCTGAACGGGCTGTTCGCCTTCGCTCAGGAGCAGCGAGCCGAGCACGCGGCGGAGCGTCTGCGCGACCTCCTGCCCCGAGGGGCGACGGTGGTCCGAGACGGCGTACGGGCGGAGGTTCCCGCCGAGGACCTCGTGGCCGGCGATGTGGTCCTCCTCGAGGGTGGCGACCGGGTCTCGGCCGACCTGCGGCTGGATGCGGCGCATGCCGTGGCGGTGGACACCTCTGCCCTGACCGGGGAGAGCGTCCCGGAGCGCCCGGGCGCCGGCGAGGAGGTGTACGCCGGGTGCTTCGTCGTCGAGGGCGAGGCGCGGGCGACGGTCACCGCGACCGGGGCCCGCACGCAGCTGGCCGGTATCGCCCACCTGACCCAGACCCACCGGCCGGCCCAGACTCCGCTGCGCCGGGAGCTGGACCGGGTGTCCCGGCTCATCGCGCTCGTCGCGGTGGGCGTCGGAGTGGTGTTCTTCGCCATGGCGCTGGCGCTCGGCACCAGGGCCTCGGACGGGTTCTTGTTCGCGATCGGCGTGACCGTGGCCGTCGTGCCGTGCGGGCTGCTGCCCACGGTGACCCTGTCCCTGGCGATGGGCGCCCAGCACATGGCCCGTCGCAACGCGCTGGTGCGCCATCTCGAGGCGGTCGAGACGCTGGGATCGACGACGTTCATCTGCACCGACAAGACCGGAACGCTGACCCGCAACCAGATGACCGTCGTGACCGCGTGGACGCCGTCCGGCACCGCCGCCATCAGCCCACCGGGCTACGAGCCGACCGCATCGGTGACGCTGTCGACCCCCGAAGCCGCCCTGGCCGTCGAGCGGCTCGCCCGGGCCGCCGGCCGCTGCTCCTCGGGCTACGTCCACGAGGTCGAAGGCCAATGGCGGGCCCACGGCGATCCGATGGAAGCGGCGCTCGACGCCTTCGCCCGCCGGGTGGGGATCGAC
>JBIOYO010000087.1:0-10206 GCA_044870175.1 Nocardioidaceae bacterium
CGCCGGCTGGACGGCAAGAACATCGCGCTGATCTTCGAGAAGACCTCGACCCGCACTCGGACGGCGTTCGAGGTTGCGGCGAAGGACCAGGGTGCGCACGTGACCTACCTGGAGCCGACTGGCTCGCAGATCGGTCACAAGGAGTCGATGAGGGACACCGCGCGGGTGCTTGGGCGCACCTTCGACGGGATCGAGTACCGAGGCTTCTCGCAGGAGAGCGTCGAGACGCTGGCGGCCTGTTCGGGGGTCCCGGTGTGGAACGGGCTGACCGACGAGTTCCACCCGACTCAGACCCTCGCCGACGTGCTGACCATGACCGAGCACAGCGAGAAGCATCTGCGCGACATCGCCTACTGCTACCTCGGCGACGCCCGGAACAACATGGGGAACTCGTTGATGGTCGCCGGCTGCAAGTTCGGGATGGACGTGCGGCTCTGCGCGCCGCGCGGTCTGTGGCCGGACGACGACCTGATCGCGACCAGTCGTGGGATCGCGGAGGAGACCGGCGCCCGGTTGACGCTCACCGAGGACGTGGGTGAGGGGGTGGACGGGGCGGACTTCCTCTACACCGACGTGTGGGTGTCGATGGGAGAGGACAAGCACGTGTGGGAGGAGCGGATCAAGCTGCTCACGCCGTACCAGGTGAACAAGGAGGTCGTCGCTCGTTCCGGCAACCCCAACGTCAAGTTCATGCACTGCCTGCCGGCGTTCCACAACCGCGAGACCAAGGTGGGCGAGGAGATCTACGAGCAGTACGGCATGGATGGCCTGGAGGTCACCGACGACGTGTTCGAGTCGGAGCACTCGATCGTGTTCGACCAGGCCGAGAACCGGCTGCACACGATCAAGGCAGTCATGGTCGCCACGTTGGGGGACTGAGCCCCATGCGCGTGGTGGTGGCACTAGGCGGCAACGCCCTGCTCAAGCGCGGTGAGCCGATGACGGCGGAGAACCAGCGGGTCAACGTCCGGGCGGCCGCGCCCGCGCTGGCAGCCGTCGCGAAAGACCACCAGCTGGTGCTGTCCCACGGCAACGGGCCGCAGGTCGGGCTGCTGGCGCTGCAGGCCGCCGCGTACACCGACGTCGACCCGTACCCGCTGGACATCCTGGGCGCGCAGACGGAGGGGATGATCGGCTACGTCCTGGAGCAGGAGCTGGGCAACGCGATGCCGCCGGACGTGCCACTGGCGACCATCCTGACGATGGTGCAGGTCGACCCGGCGGACCCGGCGTTCCAGGACCCGACGAAGTTCGTCGGGCCGATCTACACCGAGGCCCAGGCCGAGTCGCTCAAGGCCGGCAAGGGCTGGGTGTTCAGGCCGGACGGCGACAGCTGGCGCCGCGTCGTTCCCTCCCCCGAGCCGCGCAAGATCTTCGAGATCCGGCCGATCCGCTGGCTCCTCGACCAGGGTGTCGTCCTGATCTGCGCTGGCGGAGGGGGCGTGCCCACGATGTTCCTGCCGTCCGCCGAGCGCACCCTCGTCGGCGTCGAGGCGGTGATCGACAAGGACCTCGCCAGCGAGCTGCTGGCCCGCGAGGTGGGCGCCGACCTGTTCGTGATGGCCACTGACGTCGACGCCGTGTACGCCGACTGGGGAACACCGCATCAGCGCGCGTTGGGGCGGGTCCCGGTCCACGAGCTACGACAGGGCGGCTTCCCGGCCGGCTCGATGGGGCCCAAGGTCGAGGCGGCGTGCCGCTTCGTGGAGGCCACGCGGGCTCGCGCCGCGATCGGCGCGCTGACCCGGATCCAACAGATCGTCGACGGCGAGGCAGGCACCCAGGTGGTGGCCTCGTGAGCCGGGCCCGGTGGTCAGGAGCCGAGCACGTCGGTGAACTGCTCGACCATCCAGTCCAGCTCGCCGGCCTCGATGGTCAGCGGCGGCGCGAACCGCAGCGTGGTGTCGTGGGTCTCCTTCGCGAGCACGCCGTGCTCGGCGAGGCGCTCGGCGGCCCGCCGGCCGGACATCACCGTGGGGTCGATGTCGACGCCCGCCCAGAGCCCCCGCGTGCGCACCGCGGTCACGCCCCGGCCGACCAGCGGATGCAGCCGCTCCTGCAGGCGGTCGCCCAACGCCCGTGACCGCTCCTGGTACTCCCCGGTCTCGAGCAGCCCCACGACCGCCCGGCCGACCGCGGCGGCCAGCGGGTTGCCCCCGAAGGTCGAGCCGTGGCTGCCGGGGGTGATCACGTCCAGGACGTCGTAGCGCGACACCACCGCGGACACCGGGACGATCCCGCCGCCCAGCGCCTTGCCTAGGACGTAGACGTCCGGGCGGACGTCCTCCAGCTCACAGGCGAACGTGGCGCCGCAACGGCCCAGCCCCGACTGGATCTCGTCGGCGACGAACAGCATGTGCGACTCCGTGCAGATCTCGCGCACCTCGGCCAGGTAGCCCGGCGGCGGCACGATCACGCCGGCCTCTCCCTGCACGGGCTCGAGCAGCACCGCGGCGGTCCGGGGGGTCACCGCGGCGGCCAGGGCGGCCGCGTCGCCGTACGGCACCGTGACGAAGCCCGGCGTGAACGGCCCGAAGCCCCTGCGCGCGACCGGGTCGTCGGAGAAGCCGACGATGGTCGTCGTGCGGCCGTGGAAGTTGCCCGACGCCACGACGACCTCCGCGGCGCCGTCGGGGACGCCCTTCACCTCGTAGCCCCAGCGGCGGGCCACCTTGATGGCGGTCTCCACGGCCTCCGCGCCGGTGTTCATCGGCAGCACCTCGTCCATCTGCGCGAGCGCGGCGAGGTCACGGCAGAACGGCCCCAGCTGGTCGTTGTAGAACGCGCGGCTGGTCAGGGTGAGCCGGTCCAGCTGGTCCCGGGCGGCCTGGACCAGGACCGGGTGCCGGTGCCCGAAGTTCAGCGCCGAGTACGCAGACACGCAGTCGAGGTAGCGCTTGCCGTCCACGTCGGTGACCCACGCGCCCTCGGCCTCCGCCACGACCACGGGCAGCGGCCGGTAGTTGTGCGCGGCCACCGCCTCGGTCAGCTCGATCTGCTCACTGGCGGCGGACGCCGTGCCGGTCATCACCATCTCCTCGTCGACTCCCGGGTCCCCAGCCACAGGTGACCCACTGGTAGGTCACGGTAGCCGGGACCCGGTCGCCGACGGCCGGCGCTCAGGGAGCTCCTAGCCCGCCGAGGCCGCCTTCCGCCGGTCCTTCTCGACCGCCTTCGCCAGGTCCGTCACCAGACGCACGTGCCACCGCTCGTGCGCGTCCAGGTCCTCGACGAGGGCGTGACAGTCGGGACAGGCGCTGCCTGACGTCTGCTCGCTCTGGGTCATCCTCCACCTCCTCCACAGGGTCTGCTGCCACCGTATGCACGCGCGCCCTCGACGTCCACGGGTCACCGGACCGCGTGGACCCGCGCCGAACCGGGTAGTCGCCATGATGCGGGGGCGATCGACAGGAGGCGTGATGGCCGGCTTCGTCCGTGAGCTGCGCGCGACCGGCAACGGGCTGCTGCTGCGCGTCTGCGCGATCGCCGCCATCGGCGGTCTGCTCTTCGGCTACGACACCGGCGTCATCTCCGGGGCCCTGCTCTACATCCGCGAGGACCTGGACGCGGGCACCTTCGAGCAGCAGGCCATCGTCGCGGTGCTGCTGCTCGGGGCGATGGTGGGCGCGGCCGGGTCGGGCTACCTGGCCGACCGGATCAGCCGCAAGTGGACCAACGTGGTCGCGGGCTGCATCTACGTCGTCGGGGCGCTCGGCTGCGCGTTCTCGGTCAACGCGGAGATGCTGATCGGCTTCCGGTTCGTTCTCGGGCTCGCGGTCGGCACGGCGTCGTTCGTGGCTCCGCTCTACATCTCCGAGGTGTCCCCGCCGCGGGTCAGGGGCGGGCTGGTGTCGTTCAACCAGCTGGCGATCGTCTCGGGCATCCTGTCGGCGTACGTCGCCAACTACCTGTTCAAGGACCTCGCCGAGGAGTGGCGGTGGATGCTCGGCGTCGCCGCCATCCCCGGCGTGGTTCTGGTGGCCGGGATGCTCACCGTCCCCCGCACCCCGCGCTGGCTGATGATGCACGGCAAGGACGAGAAGGCACGCGAGGTCCTGGAGCGGCTGCGTGAGGGCGACGACGAGGCCGACGTCGACTCCGAGCTCGACGAGATCAGGCAGGCCAACGAGGAGGAGAGCGACACCAGTGTCAAGGACCTCCTCACCACCAGGCTGCGCCCTGTGCTCCTGGTCGGTCTGGTCCTCGCCATCGCCCAGCAGTTCGTCGGCGTGAACACGGTGATCTACTACGCCCCGACGATCCTGTCCGACACCGGGATGGGCAACGCCGCGGCGCTGGCGGCGACGGTCATCGTCGGCACCACCAACCTGGTCTTCACGATCCTCGCCGTGCTGCTGCTCGACAAGATCGGCCGGCGCGCGCTGCTGCTCGTCGGCACGGCTGGCCTGCTGGCCGCCCTCGTGGTGCTCGGGGTCTACTTCAGCTCCTCCACGCTGCAGGACCAGGCCGGGTGGCTGGCGCTGGGTGGGCTGGTGCTGTTCATGGCGTCGTTCGCGATCGGGCTCGGGCCGGTGTTCTGGCTGATGATCTCCGAGATCTACCCCGTCGGGATCCGCGGCAAGGCCATGGCGGTGTGCACCATCGCGAACTGGGGCGCGAACTTCCTGGTCGCGCAGACCTTCCTCACCCTCAGCGACGGCATCGGCCGGCAGGGCGTGTTCTTCCTGTACGCCGTCCTGGCCGCCCTGTCCCTGCTGTTCTTCGCCCGACGGGTCCCCGAGACGCGCAACCGGAGCCTGGAGGAGATCCAGGAAGACCTGGTCGGCTCCTGACCCGCGAGGCCGGCGCCACGTTGAGGGCCTTCTTCCTCAGTGCGTCGACGGAGGGAGGAGGCATGATGGGCTCCTCAGCCGGCCGCACACCAGAGGAGAAGCCATGCCCGTCCGTACTCACGCGCCAGCGTCCCGAGTGGACCTCGACCGGCTGGCCGCGCGATCCGCCGTGTCGTCCGGGCAGACGCTGGAGGTCACCGTGCCGGCGACCGGCGAGATCCTTGGCCGGGTGCCGCGGGGCACGCCCGACGACGTCACGGCCGCGGCGGGCGCGGCGCGCCGCGCGCAGCCGGGCTGGGCAGCGACGTCGCCGCGCGAGCGCGCCCGGCTGTTCCTGGACTTCGCCGACCTCGTCCTGGAGCGTCAGGACGAGGTTCTCGACCTGGTCCAGCTCGAGAACGGCAAGGCCCGGCGGCACGCCTTCGAGGAGGTCGGGGACGTCGCCCTGGTCTGCCGCTACTACGCCCGCACCGCAGCCGGGCTGCTGCGCACGCGTCGCCGGCACGGCATCATCCCCGGGCTCACCCGGGCCTGGGAGCGACGGGTCCCCGTCGGCGTGGTCGGCGTGGTCGCGCCGTGGAACTACCCGTTGACCCTCAGCGTCAGCGACGCGGTCCCCGCCCTGCTCGCCGGCAACGCCGTCGTCGTGAAGCCGGACCAGCGCACGCCGTACTCCCTGCTCTGGGCGGCCACCCTCCTCGACGAGGTCGGCCTGCCCGACGGGCTGCTCCAGGTCGTCACCGGGCGTGGCGCCGACCTCGGCGCTCCGCTCGTGGAGTCCGTCGACGCGATGATGTTCACCGGCAGCACGCGCGTCGGACGGGGCGTGGCCACGCAGGCGGCGCAGCGCCTGGTCGGCTGCTCCCTCGAGCTCGGCGGCAAGAACCCGCTGCTGGTCCTCGACGACGCCGACCTCGACCGCGCGGTGGACGGGGCCGTGCGCGCCTGCTTCTCCGGCTCGGGCGAGGTCTGCGTCTCGACGGAGCGGATGTACGTCGACGACGCGGTGTGGGACGACTTCGTGCCCCGCTTCGTCGCCGCGACGCAGGAGCTCGAGCTCGGCCACGCCCTGCGCTTCGGGCCCGACGTCGGGTCGCTGATCTCCGAGGAGCGGCTGCACGCCGTCGCAGAGCACGTGGACGACGCTCTCGCCCACGGCGCCACCCTGCTCGCCGGCGGCAAGGCGAGGCCGGACCTCGGCCCGGCCTTCTTCGAGCCGACCGTGCTCACCGACGTGACCCCGCAGATGCGGCTGTTCGCCGAGGAGACCTTCGGCCCGGTGGTCTCGGTCTACCGGGTCCGGTCCGACGACGAGGCGGTACGGCTGGCCAACGACAGCCGCTACGGGCTGAGCGCCTCGGTGTGGACCAGGGACGTCAGCCGCGGCCGCCGAGTGGCGGCGCGGCTGGAGTGCGGCAACGTCAACGTCAACGAGGCGTACGCCGCCACGTGGGGATCGGTCGACGCGACCATGAGCGGCTGGAAGGACTCCGGCCTGGGTGGCCGCCATGGCGAGCAGGGCCTGCTGAAGTTCACCAAGGCGCAGAACATCGCCGTCCAGCGGCTGCTGCCCGTCGCGCCACCGCCGGGGGTCAGCCAGGCGACGTACGCCCGGGTGATGACCCTGTCGCTGCGCGCGATGCAGCGCATCCCTGGCCTGAAGTAGCCGACCGGGGCTCGCGTCAGCTGTACAAGTACTCGATGAAGATGTGGCAGCGCACCGTGGCCGAGCCGGGCACGGTGGCGCGCACGCCGTTGCACTGCTCCGACACCGACTGGCCACCCAGGATCATCGCCGTGAGCGGCGGGTTCGGCGCGCAGTTGTCGACGCCGCCGCAGCTGGTGTCCTGCCAGCCCATCAGCGCGCCGGACCGGTAGAAGCGCCGGAGCCGGGAGTTCAGGGTCACCCATTGACCCGTCCAACCGTCCCACCGGCCGATCCACGCCTCACCTGTGACGCGGCAGCGCACGGCGTAGTCCGGACACCAGGTGCGCACCGTGCAGCCGTCGACGTAGCTGCCCCAAGCGCCCCACTGGCCGGGCACTCCCGCCTTGGGCGGTGTGGTGCAGCCGGTCAACAGGTTGTTCTGGCCGTAGTAGCTCCACGGGACGGCCGCAGGGTCGTCGGCCGCTGCAGGGGACGCGGCGACCCCGAGCCCGGCGAGGGCCGCGGCGACGACCGCGGCGAACGCGATGGTGATCTTCGTGATGGTCCCGTGCATGGCGGGCTCCCTTCGACTCGTGGCTGACGTCGCGGTACGGACTCCGCGCAGCCACGCTGGATACCCCGACCGCGGCACGAGTTGACGAGCGACGACGCGGTCAGAGCTGCCGGAGCGCTGTCACGTCGAGGACCAGCGCCTCCTCCTCGTCGGACGCCGCGAGGTCCACGTCGGCGAAGATCCGCCAGTCGTGGTTGCCCTCCGGGTCGCCGAGGAGCTGCTGCACGTGCCAGTGCGCCGGGGTCCTGTCGATGACCAGCATCCCAGGCCCGCGGGCGTCCGGGCCGGTGTCGATCCGGTCGTGCTCGGCGAAGTAGGCGTCCAGCGCCCGTCTCCAGTCGTCTGCGGCCATGGAGGGGCCGGAGATCGCCGCCAGGTCGTCGACCCGCCGCAGCGCGGCCAGCTCGACCCGCCGGAACATCGCGGTGCGCACCATCACCGTCAACGCTCGCTCGTTGGCGCTGAGCCGCTCCGGCTCCGGCGGTCTGAGGTCGGCCTCCGGGGCCGTCATCCGGGCGGGGTCGGTCAGCTGCTCCCACTCGTCGAGCAGGCTGGAGTCGGTCTGGCGGACGACCGCGCCGAGCCACTCCACCAGGTCGTCCAGCTCCTCGGTGCGCAGGGTGTCCGGCACCGTCTGCCGCAGCGTCCGGTATGCGTCGCCGAGGTAGCGCAGCAGCAGTCCCTCGGAGCGGGTGAGCCCGTAGAACGCGACGTACTCGGCGAAGGTCATCGCTCGCTCGTACATGTCGCGCACGACCGACTTGGGCGACAGCGGCGCCTCCCCCACCCACGGGTGGCTGCGCCGGTAGACCTCGTAGGTGTGCTCGAGCAGGTCGGCCAGCGGCTTCGGCCAGGTGACGTCCTCGAGCAGCTCCATCCGCTCCTCGTAGTCCATCCCGTCGGCCTTCATCTCGGCGACCGCCTCGCCGCGCGCCTTGTGCTCCTGGGCGGCCAGCACCGGGCGCGGGTCGTCGAGAGTCGCCTCGACCACGGACACCACGTCCAGGTGGTAGTCGGGTGACGCCGGGTCGAGGGTCTCGAAGGTCGCCAGCGCGTACGTCGACAGCGGCTGGTTCAGCGCGAACCCGAGCTGCAGGTCCTCCACCAGCCGCACGGCGCGCCCGTCGGCGTCGGGAGGGTCGACCCGTTCCACCACGCCGGCGGCGAGCAGGGCGCGGTACTGCGCCACCGCCCGTCGCACGAGGCGCACCTGCTGTGGCGTCTCCTCGTGATTGTCGCGCAGCAGGCGCCGCATCGCCGCGAACGGGTCGCCATCACGGGCGATCACATTGAGCAGCATCGCGTGGCTGACCCGCATCCGGGACACCAGCGGCTCGGGCTCCGCGGCGACCAGCCGCTCGAAGGACGCCTGGGTCCAGCGCGGCACGCCCTCGGGCGGCTTGCGGCGCTGCACCTTGCGCTGCTTCTTGGGGTCGTCACCGGCCTTGGCCAGGGCGCGATGGTTCTCGATGACGTGCTCGGGCGCCTGGACGACGACCGTGCCGGCGGTGTCGAACCCGGCCCGCCCCGCGCGGCCGGCGATCTGGTGGAACTCGCGCGCCTTCAGCAGCCGCTGCCTGCGCCCGTCGTACTTGGTGAGCCCGGTGAACAGCACCGTGCGGATCGGCACGTTGATGCCGACGCCGAGCGTGTCCGTGCCGCAGACCACCGTCAGCAGGCCGGCCTGGGTGAGCTGCTCGACCAGCCGGCGGTACTTCGGCAGCATGCCGGCGTGGTGCACGCCGATCCCGTGCCGCACCAGCCGGGACAGGGTCCGGCCGAAGCCGGTGCCGAACCTGAAGCCGCCGACCGCCTCGGCGATCCGGTCCCGCTGCTCGCGGGTGGCCACCGTCACGCTGGTCAGCGCCTGCGCCCGCTCCAGCGCCGCGGCCTGGGTGAAGTGCACGACGTACACCGGCGCCTGCCTGGCCAGCAGCAGGTCCTCCAGCGTCTCGTGCAGCGGCGTCAGCGCCCACTGGAAGGTGAGCGGCACCGGCCGCTCGACGGAGGTCACCACTGCCGTGTCACGACCGGTACGCCGGGTCAGGTCGGTCTGGAAGCGCGTGACGTCGCCGAGCGTCGCCGACATCAGAACGAACTGCGCCTGCGGCAGCTCCAGCAGCGGCACCTGCCACGCCCACCCCCGGTCCGGCTCGGCGTAGAAGTGGAACTCGTCCATCACGACCAGCCCGGCGTCGGCCCGGTCACCCTCCCGAAGCGCGATGCTGGCCAGCACCTCGGCCGTGCAGCAGACGATCGGCGCCGCGGGGTTCACGGCCGCGTCGCCGGTGAGCATGCCGACGTTCTGCGCTCCGAACAAATGCACCAGCGCGAAGAACTTCTCCGACACCAGGGCCTTGATCGGCGCCGTGTAGTAGGACCGGCGGCCCTCCGCCATCGCGGCGAAGTGGGCCCCGGTGGCGACCAGGCTCTTGCCCGTGCCGGTCGGCGTGGACAGGATCAGGTTCGCCCCGGTGAGGATCTCCAGCAGCCCCTCCTCCTGCGCGGGGTAGAGCCTCAGCCCCTGCTCGGCCGCCCACGCCTCGAACGCCTCGAACAGCGCGTCCGCGTCCGCCTCGTCGCGTGGCGGCAGCCGGTCGAGGAGGGTCACCCGCGAGCGCTGCCGTAGCCCAGGAGCGCGGCGAGACCCAGCACGCTGCGAGGCGCGTACGCCGCCCGCCACAGCCCGCCGTGCACGGCGGCGTACGCCTCGTCCTGCCACGGGTGGTCGTGCCTCGGTCCGCCGCCGGTGTGCAGGTCGTGGACCAGCAGGGCCGCCATCAGCACGTTGGACGTGGCCGGCTCGAAGATCTCCAGGCCGAAGTAGTGGGCGCCGGCGTAGGCCGCGGCGAGAGCGCGGTTCTTGACCACCGACTGGGTACGCGTCGAGGGCGCGACGTTCATCGACACCGTGAGCCCCTGGTCGCGGGCGACGGTGGCGCGCCAGCGCTGGATGCGCTTCGCCAGGGCGTAGCTGGGGCCCTGCTGCGGCACCAGTGCGTCGTTGATGCCGGGGTCGGCGCCGGGTGGGTAGGCCCGCCTGACCAGGCGGCCCCGGCTGGCGGCCCGCAGCGCACGCCCCCCGGTCTTGGCCAGGGCCGACCGCTCCTGGTAGCGCTGCGTCGACTGCTCCACCGCGTCGCGCGGCACGGCGAAGACGTCGGTCGGGGTGGCCAGGAACGCCAGCGCCA
>JBIOYO010000088.1:0-15739 GCA_044870175.1 Nocardioidaceae bacterium
AGGTGGCCCTGGGCGCGGAGCATCTGGTCGTGCGCGGCGTACTGCTCCAGCTTGGACCGCGAGTCGGCGATGTCGAGGTTGCGCATGGTGAGCTGGCCGATGCGGTCGGTGGGGCCGAACGCCGCGCCCAGCGTGCGCTCCATGGACAGCTTGTCGGGGTGGTAGGAGAAGGCCGGTCCGTCGGTGGCGAGGATCGTGTAGTCCTCGCCGCGGCGCAGCCGCACCGTGACCTCTCCGGTCACCACGGAGGCGACCCACCGCTGGAGGGACTCGCGCAGCATCAGCGACTGCGGGTCCAGCCAGCGGCCCTCGTACAGCAGCCGGCCGAGCCGCCGGCCCTGGACGTGGTAGCTCGCCAGCGTGTCCTCGTTGTGGATCGCGGCGAGCAGCCGCTCGTAGACGACCCAGAGCAGCGCGATGCCGGGGGACTCGTAGATGCCGCGGGACTTCGCCTCGATGACCCGGTTCTCGATCTGGTCGGACATGCCCAGACCGTGCCGGCCGCCGACGGCGTTGACCTCGTGCACCAGGGCGACCGGGTCGTCGTACGTCGTGCCGTTGACCGCGACGGGCCGGCCCCGCTCGAACCGGACGGTGACCTCCTCGGGCGCGATGTCGACGGTGGGGTCCCAGAACCGCACGCCCATGATCGGCTCGACCGTCTCCAGCGAGACGTCGAGGTGCTCCAGGGTCTTGGCCTCGTGGGTGGCGCCCCAGATGTTGGCGTCGGTGGAGTACGCCTTCTCGGTGCTGTCGCGGTAGGGCAGGTCGTGCGCGGTGAGCCACCGGCTCATCTCGGCGCGGCCGCCCAGCTCGGCGACGAAGTCGGCGTCCAGCCAGGGCTTGTAGACCTGCAGCGCGGGGTTGGCGAGCAGCCCGTACCGGTAGAACCGCTCGATGTCGTTGCCCTTGAACGTCGAGCCGTCCCCCCAGATGTTCACGCCGTCGGCGTGCATCGCTCGCACCAGCAGCGTGCCGGTGACCGCGCGGCCCAGCGGCGTGGTGTTGAAGTAGGCCCGGCCCGCCGAGCGGATGTGGAAGGCGCCGCAGGCCAGCGCGGCCAGCCCCTCCTCCACGAGCGCGCGCTTGCAGTCGACTGCGCGGGCGATCTCGGCGCCGTACAGCAGGGCGCGGCTCGGCACGCCGTCGATGTCGGGCTCGTCGTACTGGCCGATGTCGGCGGTGTACGTGCAGGGGACGGCGCCCTTCTCGCGCATCCACGCCACGGCGACCGAGGTGTCGAGGCCGCCGGAGAACGCGATGCCGACCCGCTCACCGGCGGGGAGGGAGGTGAGGACCTTGCTCACGATGGGTTCCTTCTCGTGTCGACCGGCGTCAGCCGGTGCCGGGTGCCGGGTTGCCGTTGGCCAGGGCGAGCATCCGGCCGGCCAGGGCGTCGCCGCCGGCGGCCTCGCGCGCGACCACCAGGACGGTGTCGTCGCCGGCGATCGTGCCCAGCACGCCGGACATCTCCGCGCGGTCGAGGGCCGAGGCGAGGAACTGGGCCGCCCCCGGGGGTGTGCGCAGCACGACCAGGTTCGCGCTGGCCTCGGCGGAGACCAGCAGCTCGGCGCACAGCCGGGACAGCCGGGCCTCCGCCGCGGCCGACTCCATCCCGGTCACGGGGGTGCGGTCGCCACCCTCGCCCGGCACGGCGTAGACGAGCGCGCCGTGTGCGTCGCGGACCCGCACGGCGTCCAGCTCGTCGAGGTCGCGCGAGAGCGTCGCCTGGGTGACGAAGATGCCGGCGGCCGAGAGCAGGTCGGCGAGCTCGGTCTGCGAGCGGACCTGGTGACGCTCCAGCAGGTCGACGATCTTGCGCTGCCGGGCGCTCTTGGTGGTGGGCAGCGTCGCGGTCACGACGACCCCGGTGAGGTCACGTCACGCCCTCCTCGTACGCCGCGGCGAGGATGTCCGGCCAGGCGTCCAGGAAGTCGTCGGCCTGCTGCTCGGTGAGCACCAGCGGGGCGGCGATGCGCACCCGCTCCGGCGTGCAGTCGTTGAGGATGAAGCCCCGGTCGCGGGCGGCGGTCGCGACCGCGGCGGCGCGGGGCTGGTCGAGGTCGAGGCCGATGAGCAGGCCGCTGCCGCGCACCTCGGTGACGTTCGTGTGGGCCAGCCCGTGCCTGAGCCGGTCGCCGACGAGGGTGGCATTCCGCAGCAGGTCGTCGCGCTCGATGGTCCCGATGACCGCGAGGGCTGCCGCGGCGGCCACCGGGTTGCCGCCGAAGGTGGTGCCGTGGTTGCCGGGACCGAGCAGCGCGCCGGCCGCTCCCACGCCGATGGCGGCGCCGACGGGGATGCCTCCGGCCAAGCCCTTGGCCAGCGTGACGATGTCGGGCAGCACACCCGAGACGGTGTGGGCGAACCAGTCGCCGGTGCGGCCCATCCCGGTCTGCACCTCATCGAGCCACAACAGCGCGCCGTGCTCCATGGTGACCCGACGGGCCGCGGGGAGGTAGCCGGCGGGCGGGAGGACCACGCCGGCCTCGCCCTGGACCGGCTCCAGCACGACAGCGGCGGTGCGGTCCGTCACCGCGTCCGCGAGGGCGTCGGCGTCGCCGTACGGGACGAACGTGACCTCACCGGGCAACGGCTCGAACGGTTCCCGGTAGGCCGCCTTCGACGTCAGCGCGAGGGCGCCCATGGTGCGGCCGTGGAAGCTGCCCTCGGCGGCGACCAGGTGCGTGCGGCCGGTGCGGCGGGTCATCTTCAGCGCGGCCTCGTTGGCCTCGGTGCCGGAGCTGGTGAAGAAGACCCGGCCGTCGTGGCCGAGCAGGGCGAGCAGCCGCTCCGCCAGCGCGATCTGGGGCTCCGTGGCGAAGAAGTTGCTGACGTGGCCGAGCGTGCGCAGCTGGGCCGTGACCGCGTCGACGAGCGCCGGATGGGCGTGGCCGAGAGCGTTGACGGCGATGCCGCCGAGCAGGTCGAGGTAGCGGTTGCCGTCGGCGTCCCAGACGTAGACGCCCTCGCCGCGGGTGAGCACGAGCCTCGGCGGTCCGAAGGTGTTCATGAGCGCGCCCTGGTACCGCTCGGTCAGCGTGTGTGAGGCGGTCACGACGCGTCCCTCTGGGAGGTGCGGTAGAGCGAGGTGCGGATCTTCGTCGGTACGCCGGGCAGCACCTGCGTCCCGACCCCTTCGTCGGTGAAGATCTCCAGCAGCACGGCGTGCTCCTGCCGTCCGTCGACGACCGTTGCACGAGGCACGCCGCCCGAGACGGCCTGCAGCAGCGCGCCCATCTTCGGCACCATCCCGGTCGCGAGCGTCGGCAGGATCTCCGCGAGGGACTCCGGGCTGATCTCGCCGATCACGTCGGCGGAGTCGGGCCAGTCGCGGTAGAGGCCCTCGACGTCGGTGAGCACGAGCAGCTTCTCCGCCTCGAGCGCGACCGCGAGCGCTGCGGCGGCCGTGTCTGCGTTGACGTTGTGCACGACGCCGTCGTCGTCGGGGGCGACGCTGGAGATCACCGGGATGCGGCCGGCGTCGATGAGGTCGCGGACTGCCTCCGGGCGCACGCTGGCCACCTCGCCGACCAGCCCGAGGTCGACCTCCTCGCCGTCGACCACCGTGCTGGTGCGCTCGGCGGTGAACAGGCCGGCGTCCTCGCCGGAGAGGCCGACCGCGAGCGGGCCGTGCTGGTTGAGCAGGCCGACCAGCTCGCGCTGGACCTGCCCGACCAGGACCATGCGGACGACGTCCATCGCCTCCTCGGTGGTGACCCGCAGGCCCCCGCGGAACTCCGAGGCGATGCCCAGCCGGGCCAGCATCTGCGAGATCTGCGGGCCGCCCCCGTGCACGACGACCGGTCGGAACCCGGCGTACCGCAGGAACACGACGTCCTCGGCGAACGCACGCTTCAGCGCGTCCTCGGTCATGGCGTTGCCGCCGTACTTCACCACGATGGTCTTGCCGTGGTAGGTCTTCAGCCAGGGCAGCGCCCCGGCGAGCGTCGCCGCCTTGTCGGTGGCCTGGCGCCAGTGCTCGTGGATGTCGGTCACTGTCGGCTCTCTGGTCGGCTCTCTGTCGGCTCTCTGGTCAACTCGAGTACGCCGAGTTCTCGTGCACGTAGGCATGGGTCAGGTCGTTGGTCCACACGGTCGCCTCGCGGTCTCCGGCCTTCAGGTCGATGGTGACGGTGACCTGCCGGGGGGACAGGTCCACCAGGGCGGGGTCCTCTGCGGGCGTGGAGCCCCGGCACACCCACACGCCGTTCATCGCGACGTCGAGGTCCGCGGGGTCGAACGCCGCCGCCGTGGTGCCGATGCTGGCCAGCACCCGGCCCCAGTTCGGGTCCTTGCCGAACACCGCCGCCTTGAACAGGTTGCTGCGCGCCACGCTCCGGCCCACCTCGACCGCCTCGTCCTCGGTCGCGGCGTGGCGCACGGTGACCGCGATCTCGTGGTCGGCGCCCTCGGCGTCGGCGAGCAGCCGCATGGCCAGCTGGGTGCAGGCGTCGACCAGCGCGTCGGTGAGCTCGCCCGGCGTGGGCGTCACGCCGCTGGCGCCGCTGGCCATGAGCGTCACGGTGTCGTTGGTGGACATGCAGCCGTCGGAGTCCAGCCGGTCGAAGCTGACCCGGGTGGCCGCGCGGAGGGCGGTGTCGAGGTCTGCGGCCGGCGCGACGGCGTCGGTGGTGAGCACGACGAGCATGGTGGCCAGCTGGGGAGCGAGCATGCCCGCGCCCTTGGCCATGCCGCCGACCGACCAGCCGTCGCGCTGGACCACGACCTGCTTGGGCACCGAGTCGGTGGTCATGATGGCGCGCGCGGCGTCGTCCCCGCCGTCGCGGGCCAGGCCCCGGGCGGCGGCGTCCACGCCGGCGAGAAGGGCGTCGCGGGGGGAGGTCAGCCCGATCAGGCCGGTCGAGCACACCACCACGTCGCCCGCGCCGATCCCGAGATGCTCGGCCGTCGCCTCGGCCACCGCGTGCGTGGTCTGGAAGCCCTGGTGCCCGGTGTAGCAGTTGGCGCCGCCTGCGTTGAGGACGACCGCGCGGACCACGCCGTCCTTCACGACCTGCTCGCTCCACAGCACCGGGTTGGCCTTGCAGCGGTTCGCGGTGAACACGCTGGCGCTGTCGAAGCGGGGGCCCTGGTTGGCGACGAGGGCGACGTCCAGGCCGCCGCCGGCCTTCAGGCCGGCGGCGACGCCTGCCGCGACGAAGCCCGCGGGCTGGGTGACGCTCACGGCGCCAGCCCGACCGTGGTCAGCCCGGCGGTCTCGGGCAGCCCGAGGGCGAGGTTCATGCACTGCACCGCCGCGCCGGCGGTGCCCTTCGCGAGGTTGTCGACCGCTCCGACCGCGACCAGCCGGCCTGCCGCGCGGTCCACGGTGACCTGGACGTGGACGGCGTTGCTGCCGAGCACCGACTGGGTCTGCGGCCACTGGCCCTCGGGCAGCAGGTGCACGAACGGCTCGTCCTTCCACGCGGTCGCGTAGACGTCCCGGGCCTCCTCGGCGGAGACGGTGGTCGGCGCGGTGCAGGTGGCCAGGATCCCGCGGCTGGCCGGCACCAGCAGCGGCGTGAACGACACGGCGACCGGCCGGTCGGTGAGGCCGGCGAGGTTCTGCACGATCTCGGGGGTGTGCCGGTGCACGCCGCCGACGCCGTAGGCGCTGACGCTGCCCATCACCTCCGAGCCGAGCAGGTGCGGCTTGGCGGACCTGCCGGCGCCGCTGGTGCCGCTCGCGGCGACGACCACCACGTCCCCCGGGTCGACGATGCCGGCGCTCACCGCGGGCGCCAGGGCGAGGGTCGAGACGGTCGGGTAGCAGCCCGGTACGGCGACGCGGCGCGTGCCGCGCAGCCGGTCGCGGTTGTCGCCGACCTCGGGGAGGCCGTAGGGCCAGGAGCCGGCGTGGTCGCCGTCGTAGAACCGCTCCCACGCCTCGGCGTCGGTGAGCCTGAAGTCCGCTCCGCAGTCGACCACGAGGACCTCCTCGCCGAGGCGCGCCGCGATCTCCGCCGACGCGCCGTGGGGCAGCGCCAGGAACACCACGTCGTGGCCGGCCAGCGTCGCGGCGTCCGTGGGCTCGAGCACCCGATCCGCGAGCGGCAGCAGGTGCGGCTGCAGGGCGCCGAGCCGCTGGCCCGCGTTGGCGGCGCCCGTCAGCGCGCCGACCTCGACACCGGGATGGGCCAGCAGCAGGCGCAGCAGCTCGCCCCCGGCGTACCCGCTCGCGCCCGCGACCGCCGCGGTGACCCTCAGCCCGTTCACCTGCATGATCATACATGAAGCAGCAAACCTATTCATTGCCGGGCGTCCGCGGGCGCAGAGCGCGGCCTACGGTGGCGTCATGGTGGCAACCGACGACCTCGACGGCACCGTGATCTCCGCGACGGGTCTGGTGAAGACGTTCGGCCGGGTGCGCGCGCTCGACGGGCTGGACCTGCTGGTGACCCGCGGGGAGGTCCACGGCTTCCTCGGACCCAACGGGGCGGGCAAGTCGACGACGATCCGCGCGCTGCTCGGGCTGCTGGGCATCGACGGCGGGCAGGCCCGGGTCTTCGGCCTGGACCCGTGGGCGGACGCGGTGGAGGTCCACCGCCGGCTCGCCTACGTGCCCGGCGACGTGGCGCTGTGGCCCAACCTGTCCGGCGGGGAGACCATCGACCTGCTGGTCCGGATGCGCGGCGGCGACCCGCGCACGTCGGCGCGCGAGGACCTCCTGGAGCGGTTCCAGCTCGACCCCACCAAGCGCGGACGCGCCTACTCCAAGGGCAACCGCCAGAAGGTGGCCCTGGTGGCCGCCCTGGCAACGCCCTCCGAGCTGCTGGTCCTCGACGAGCCGACCTCCGGCCTGGACCCGCTGATGGAGCAGGTGTTCAACGAGTGCGTGGCCGAGCGCGTGACCGCGGGCGCGACGGTCCTGCTGTCCAGCCACATCCTCAGCGAGGTCGAGCGGCTGGCCCAGCGGGTGACGATCATCCGCGACGGCCGCACCGTCGAGACCGGGACGCTGGAGGAGATGCGCCACCTGCACCGCAGCTCGGTGCGCGCGCGCGTGACCGGCCCGGTTCCCGGCCTCACCGGGCTGCCCGGGGTGCACGACGTGCACGTGGACGGCGAGGTGGTCACCTGCTCGGTCGAGCCCGAGGCGATGGCCGGCCTGCTGGCGGCGCTGACGGAGGCGGGCGTGCAGACGCTGACCAGCGCGCCGCCGAGCCTGGAGGAGCTCTTCCTCGACGTCTACCGTCCCTCCTCGCAGCCGGCCTTCGGCCCGGCACGGCAGGACGCGCGCCGATGAGCGAGCGGAGCGAGCCGACCACTCTGCCGAGGACCGCCCGCGGGCAGAACCGCGCCGGCACGCTGCTGCTGGTGCGGCTGGCGGCGCGGCGCGACCGGGTGCTGGTCCCGGCGTGGCTGGCGGCGCTCCTCGGCGTCTGCTTCTCCTCGGCGGCGGCCACGCCGGGCCTGTACGCCACCGAGGCCGAACGCGTCCAGGCAGCCGAGTCGGTCAACGCCAGCCCGGGGCTCGTCGCGCTCTACGGGCCGATCCTCGACGTGCACAGCGAGGGCGAGCTGTCGATGACGAAGATGACGGTGACCTATGCGGTGCTGGTCGCGTTCATGATGCTGTTCGTCGTACGCCGGCATGCTCGGGTCGACGAGGAGAACGGACAGGCCGAGCTGGTCGGCGGCACCGCCGTCACCTCGACCGCCCCGCTCGTCGCGGCAATGTCGTTCGGGGCCGCGGTGTCCCTGGTCCTCGGCGTGCTCGCCGCGGGCGTCAACGCCGCCGCGGGTCTTCCCGTCGCGGGCTCGGTCGCGTTCGGCGGGTCCTGGGCGGGTGTCGGCCTCGTGGCTACGGGCCTGACCGCGCTGGCCTGCCAGATCTCGCCCAGCGCGCGGACCTGCGCGGGCGTCGCCGCGGGGGCGATCGGGGTGCTCTTCGCGCTGAGGGCGGTCGGCGACACCTCCGGCGCCACCTGGCTGAGCTGGCTGTCGGTCTTCGGCTGGAACACCCAGCTGCGGGCCTACGGCGACACCCGCTGGTGGGTGCTGGTCCTGTACGCCGCCGCGGCCGGGGCACTCGCCGCCGCCGCCCTCGGCCTGCGGCGGCGGCGGGACCTGGGCTCCGGCGTGCTGGCCGCGCGGCCCGGCCCGGCGGTGGGCTCACCGAGGCTGGCCGACGCGGTCGGGCTGAGCCTGCGCGTGCACGCCCCGATGCTGGTCGGCTGGACGATCGCGATGGCCGCGCTGGGCCTGGTCTTCGGCGCGATCTCGCCGAGCTTCGACGCCTTCGACACCGGCGGCGTCCGCGACCTCCTGGAGCGTCTCGGCGGCGCCGGCGCGTTCCGCGACACGCTGCTGGCCGCGGTGTTCTCGGTCGTCGCGCTGGCGGTCAGCTGCTTCGCCGTGGCCGTCGTCGCGCACAGCGGCAGCGACGAGCACGACGGCCGCACCGAGCAGGTGCTGGCCACCGCGACCTCCCGCGGCAGGGCGTTCGTGGCCACGGTCCTGGTCGCCCTGGCCGGCGCGGTCTGGCTGCTCGCGGTGACCGGCGTGACGATGGCGGCCGGCGTGGGGGCCGACGGCGACCACTCGTTCGCAGTCCTGGTCGCCGCGTCGCTCGCCCAGGCCCCCGCCGTGTGCGCGGTCGTGGCGCTGGCGGTCGCGTGCTTCGCCTGGCGCAGTGGCCTGGCGCCGCTGGGCTGGGCTCTCGTGGTCGTCTGCGCGACCCTCGGCCAGGTGGGCGAGCTGCTCGGCCTGCCGCGGTGGGTCGTGGACCTGTCGCCGTACACGCACTCCCCGCGGATGCCCCTGGAGTCGTTCCAGGCGGGCCCCGCACTGCTGCTCACGGGCATCGCGGCGGTGCTGCTGAGCGGCGCGTGGCTGCGCTATCGCCGCCGCGACATCGGCTGACCCCGCCCGGCGGGAGCGGTCAGACCAGCGCCGCGGCGGTCCGCCTCACCGCGTCGCGGACCAGCGCGTCGAGGTCCCCGGTCGCCGCCATGACGGCGCGCTGCCGTTGCGCGGAGGTGCCCTCACGGCAGATCCGCTCGACGGTCCCCCGGACCTGCTCTGCGTCACCATGGGCGTCCAGCGCCTCGGCGGTGTGCGCCAGGAGACCGCGCACCGCGTCGGCGGCGGGCACGGGGCGCAGGGTCTGGCCGTCGAGCAGCCGGTCGGTGAGGCCGTGCCGGGCGGCGACCCACGCACCGGCGCGGACCAGCGCCCGGGTGTGCCTCGGCGGAGGACGACCGTCGCGCCAGTCCGCCACGGCCCGGTCCACCAGCGCGCGGCACAGCCCTGCGATGGCCACGGCGTCGTCCACGTCGGTGCACACGTCGGGGACCCGCACCTCCAGCGTCGGGTAGGTCGTGGACAGGCGGGCGTCGAAGTAGATCATCCCCGCGTCGAGGGCGGCACCGGATGCGACCAGGTCGGCCACCGTGGCGGCGTAGGCCGTCGCGTCGCCGAACGGCTCGGTCGGGCCTGCGGTCGGCCAGATGCTCCAGATCGCCGAGCGGAAGCTGGCCATGCCGGTGTCCTCGCCCTGCCAGTACGGCGAGCTGGCCGAGAGCGCGAGGAGGAGCGGCAGCCACGAGCGGACCCGGTCGATCGCGGCCACGCCCTCCTCCGGGGAGTCCACCGAGACGTGGATGTGCATCCCGCAGGTGAGCTCCTGACGGGCGACGAGCCCGAACGCGGCCTGCATGCGGGCGTACCGCTCCCCCGGCGTCAGCGTCGGCTGCACGGGCAGCGGGTTGGTCGCGATCGCCGCCACCAGGGCGCCCTTCCGGCCCGCGCGGTCGAGCACCTCGCCGCGGCGGCGCAGCAGCCCGTCACGGAGCGCGGCCAGGTCCGCCTCCGGGTCCGTCGCGGTCTCCACCTGCTCGAGCTTGAACTCGTGGTCGATCGGCTGCGGCTCGCCCGCCGGCGCTGACGGTCCGTCGTCGGCGACCGCGTCCCCGACCGCCGCCGGCTCCCCGGTCCAGGCGTCGAAGAGCAGCAGCTCCTCCTCCACGCCGACCGTGCGCGGCCCGGCCGCGGAGGGCTGGGTCATCGCCGGCTCCTTTCCTCAAGGCTCCCGACAGGTGGTCGCGCGGCCGTGCCAGCGTCGTACCCCGTGTCGCGCCCGCTCACCCGCCCCCGCCGCCTGGGCGCCCGGTCAGGCTCGTTGCACCGCCCCGCACCGCTCCGCTGCGACCGCGACCGCGGCCCGCCGCGCGGCGCCGGTGTCCTCCTCAGTCAGCGTCCGGTCGGGCGCCCGGAAGCGCAGCGCGAACGCCAGCGACTTGCGGCCCTCTCCCACCTGGGGACCGGTGTAGACGTCGAAGAGCCGCACCGACTCCAGCAGCGCGCCCCCACCCTCGCGCAGCGCGCGCTCGACGTCGGCGGCCGGGACTCGGTCATCCACCACCAGCGCGACGTCCTCCTTGGCCACCGGCATGGTGGAGAACGCCGGAGCCTGGGGCACGTCCGTGGCCGCCTCGACCAGCGCGTCGAGGTCCAGCTCCAGCGCGGCCGCACGCGGCGGCAGGCCGAAGCGCGCGCAGACCGCCGGGTGCAGCTCGCCGGCGAACCCGGTCTCGACCCCGCCGACCAGCAGCCGCGCGCAGCGGCCGGGGTGCCAGGGCGCGGCACCTCCCTGCTCGACCTCCAGCTCGGCTCCGAGCCCCGCGGCGAGGACGCGCGCGACCTGCACCGCGTCGGCCCAGCCGGCCGGCCGGCCCGGCCCCCACCAGCCGCTCGCCTCGCGCTCGCCGACGAGCACGGCGCCGACGTGCCGGGGCTGCCAGGGCAGGGCCTCCTCCAGCGCGGTGACCTCCGCGTCGGACGGGCGGCGGTCCACCGGCAGCACCGGCGCCCCGGCACCCGACGAGGACGGCCAGAACACCGCGGCGACCTCGAACACGCCGCCGTCGGGCAGGCCGCGGCCGACGTTGCGCGCGGCGACGCGCAGCAGCCCCGGGAGCAGGGTCGTGGTCAGCGCCGGCTCCTCGTCGGAGAGCGGGTTGGCGATCCGGACGGTACGCCGGCGACCGTCGTCGGCAGGGAGCCCCAGCGCGTCGAACGCCGCCTGGCCGACGAAGGGGTAGGTCTTGACCTCGACCAGCCCCAGCCCCGCCAGCGTGCGCCCGGCGCGGCGGCGCAGTCGCTGGGCCCGGGTCAGTCCCCTGCCGGGCGGCGCCGCCGGGAGGACCGAGGGGACGTGGGTGTAGCCGACGACGCGCGCGACCTCCTCCACCAGGTCGTAGGGGTCGGTGAGGTCCGGCCGCCAGCTGGGCACCTCCGCGGTCAGCAGGCCCGCGTCGCGGCCGGTGACCACCGTGCAGCCGACCGCGCGCAACGCCCGGACCGACGTCTCGGCGTCGATGGGCATGCCGGTCACCCGCGCCGCTAGGTCGCCGGGGATGGTCACCTCCGGCGACGGCGGGGGCTCCCCGGCGTACGTCGCGCCCGGCTCGACCGTGCCGCCGCCGAGCTCGACCAGCAGGTGCGCGACCCGGTCGGCGGCGCTCTGGGGGAGCAGCGGGTCGACGCCGCGCTCGAACCGGCGGGACGCCTCCGACGGCAGCTTGTGCCGGCGCTGGCCGCGGAACACCGTGACCGGGTCGAAGTGGGCGGCCTCGACGACGATGCGGGTGGTGCGGCCGGAGATCTCGGTGGCGGCGCCGCCCATGACCCCGGCCAGCCCGATCGGCTGCCGCTCGTCGGCGATCAGCAGGTCCTCGGGGGTCAGCGCCCGGTCGACCCCGTCGAGCGTGGTGAGCCGTTCCCCGTCGCGGGCGCGGCGCACGACGATCGCGCCCGTGAGCTGGTCCGCGTCGTAGGTGTGGTTGGGCTGGCCGAGCTCGAGCATCACGTAGTTGGACACGTCGACTGCCAGCGAGATCGACCGCATGCCGGCCAGCTGCACGCGGCGGGCCAGCCACCGGGGGCTGGGCGCGGCCGGGTCGAAGCCGGTCACGGTGCGCGCCACGAACACGGGGCAGCCGGCCGGGTCCTCCACCCGCACCGGCTGGACCCCGGAGCCGCGCGGCGGGGCGTCGCGCCGCGCAGGGTCGGCGAAGTCGACGCCGTAGGCCAGTGCCGCCTCGCGGGCCACGCCGCGCAGGGAGAGCGCGTAGGCGCGGTCGGGGTTGATCTCCAGCTCCAGGACCTCGTCGTCGAGACCCAGCAGCGCCACCGCGTCGTCACCGGGCTTGGCCTCCGCCTCCTCGCCGGTGAGGACCAGGATGCCGGTGTGGTCCTCGCCGATGCCCAGCTCCTTGACCGAGCAGATCATCCCGTCGGAGACGTGCCCGTAGGTCTTGCGCGCGGAGATGGCGAAGCCACCGGGCAGCACCGCGCCCGGCAGCGCGACGACGACCAGGTCGTGCTCGTCGAAGTTGGAGGCTCCGCAGACGATGCCCCGGCCCCCCTCGGGGTCGTTGTGCACCGGACCCACGTCCAGGCGGCACCAGCGGATGGTCCTGCCGTTGCGCTGCGGCTCGTCGGCGTACGACAGCACCCGCCCGACCACGAGCGGGCCGGTGACGTCGGCGCCGTGGAGGGCCTCCAGCTTCAGGCCCAGCGCGGTGAGCCGGTGGGCGAGGTCGCTCGCGGTGACCCCGGCGGGGAGGTCGACGTACTCCCTCAGCCAGGAGAGCGGGGCGCGCATCAGATCTCGGTCCCGAAGGCGCGGGTGAACCGCAGGTCGCCCTCGACCAGGTCGCGCATGTCCCCCACGCCGTGGCGGAACATCACGGTGCGCTCCAGGCCCATGCCGAAGGCGAAGCCGCTGAACTCCGCGGCGTCGATGCCGACGGCGCGCAGCACCCTGGGGTTGACCACGCCGCACCCGCCCCACTCGATCCAGCCCTCCCCCTTGCAGGTGCGGCAGGCCTCGCTGTCCACGCCGCGGCACACGAAGCAGGCCAGGTCGACCTCGGCGGAGGGTTCGGTGAAGGGGAAGTATGACGGACGGAACCGCGTGGTGACTCCGGTGCCGAACATCGCCTCGGCGAAGTGGTCGAGGGTGCCCTTGAGGTGCGCCATGCCGATGCCCCGGTCCACGACCAGGCCCTCGACCTGGTGGAAGACCGGGGTGTGGGTCGCGTCCAGCTCGTCGGTGCGGAACACCCGGCCGGGGCAGATCACGTACAGCGGCGGCTCGCGGTGCAGCATGCTGCGGGCCTGCACCGGCGAGGTGTGCGTGCGCAGCACCATGCCGGCGTCGGCCGGGTCCAGCCAGAACGTGTCCTGCATCGTCCGGGCCGGGTGGTCGGCGCCGAGGTTGAGCGCGTCGAAGTTCAGCCACTCCGCCTCCGCCTCCGGCCCCTCCTCGACCTCCCACCCCATCGCCACGAACACGTCGCAGACCAGCTCCTGCACCGTGCTCAGCGGGTGCCGGGCGCCCACCGGCTCACGGTCCCAGGGCAGCGTCACGTCGGCTGTCTCCTCGGCCAGCATGCGGGCCTCGGCCTCCGCGGCCAGCTCGTCGGTACGCCGGGCCAGCACGGCGCTCACCTCGGCGCGGGCCCGGCCGACCCGTTGCCCGGCCTCCTTGCGCGCCTGGGGCGGGAGGGCCCCGATCTCGCGGTTTGCCAGGGCCAGCGGCGAGCGGTCGCCGGCGTGCGCGATGCGGGCCTGCTTCAGCTCCGACAGCGTCGACGCCGCCTCGACCGCCGCCACCGCGGCGTCGCGCATCGCCGCCACCTCCCCGGCGTCGAGCGCAGCGACCTCGACCGGGTCGTAGTCGGTGTTCGGACCGGACATCGGCGCCTCTCGACGAGCGTGCGGGGGCTGGAGGGTGCGGCCTGCGGCCACGGCCGCCGACGGGCCAGTGTAGTGACCGGCTCAGCCCTCGTCCGGCGGCTCGGCCGGCAGGCGGACGACGATCCGCGCCCCGCCGCCGGGCGCGTCGGCGATCTCGATCTCGCCGTGGTGGGCGAGCACCAGCCCGTGGGCGATGTACATGCCCAGCCCCGTGCCGCCCCGGGCGCCGTGCTTCCAGAACTTGGTGAACACCCTGCTGCGGATGTCGGGGCTGATGCCCTCACCCTCGTCGTCGACGACCATCATCACGCCGCGGAACGGGTCGGCCGCCGGCGTCTCCACGACGGTCACCTGGACCAGGCCCTCACCGTGGCGCACGGCGTTCTCCACCAGGTTGGTGGCCACCTGGGCGAACCGGTCCGGGTCGGCGAGCACGCGGGGCAGGTCGTCGGCCACCTCGCGGACGATCTCCCGCCCGGTCCCGGCCCGGACCGACGCGAGGATGCGGTCCAGCGCCTGGCCCAGGTCGAGCGGGCGCGGGTGCAGCGAGAGCCGGCCGGTGTCGATGCGCGCGACGTCGAGCAGCTCGGCGATCAGCCGCGCCAGCCGGTCGGCGTCGGCGTTGACGGTCTCCAGCATGAGCAGCTTCTGCTCGTCGCTCAGCCGGTCCCACTTGGTCAGCAGGGTCGCGGCGAACCCCTTGACGCCGGTGAGCGGCGAGCGCAGCTCGTGGGCGACGGTCGCGACCAGGTCGGACCGCTCCCGGTCGAGGCGCTGCCGGGCGCGGGCGGACCGGACCGACACGACCACCTGCCGCACCGGCTCTCGGGGGCTGTCGCGCACGATGCGCGCGGTGAGCAGCAGCTCGGTGCCGTCGGCGAGGAACCAGGCCTGCTCCGCCTGCCCGGTGACGATGCCGAGGCCGGCGTACGGCTTGGTGGAGGCGTACCAGTCGTTGCCGTCGTGGTCCTGGAGGGCTAGGACGTCGGCGAGGTGCTTGCCGGTCGGGTCGTCGACGCCGAGCAGCCGGCGCCCGGGAGCGTTGGCGTGGGTCACGACGCCCTGCGCGTCGGCGACGACCACCCCGTCGGGCAGCAGGTCGAGCATCTCGTAGGCGAAGCCCAGGCCCGCCTCCCCGACCTCACTCCGCATTGGCTCAGGGTAGTTGGCCGCGGCGACACTCGTCAGGGGTCGTGGCCCGGACGACCGCGCTGGGCGCGCGCGCTGGCGTACAGGCACACCGCGGCGGCGGTGGCCAGGTTGAGGCTCTCCGCGCGGCCGCGGATGGGGATCCGCACCCGGTGGTCGGCCAGGTTCGCCACCTCTGCGGGGAGACCGTGCGCCTCGGTGCCGAACAGCCACGTCGTGCGCCGGGCCAGCAGGCCCCCGTCGACGGCGTCGTCCAGGTCGACCTCACCGTCGCCGGCGGCGGCGAGCACGGTGAGGCCCGCCGCCCGGCACGCGGGCACCAGGCCGGCCGGGTCCGGCTCGACGACCAAGGGCAGGTGGAACAGCGAGCCCGCGGTGGCCCGCACGGCCTTGCCGTTGTAGGGGTCGACGGAGTCCCCGGCCAGGACGACACCCCCGGCGCCGGCGGCGTCCGCGCAGCGCACCACCGTGCCGGCGTTCCCCGGGTCCCGCACGGCGACGCAGCAGGCCAGGAGGTCCGGACCGGCGCAGAGCAGGTCGCGCAGGGGTACGTCGAGGAAGCGGCACACCGCGACGACGCCCTGAGGGTGCACCGTCTCGGTCAGCGCGGCGAGGGCGGCGTGGTCCACGAGGTGCCACGGCACGGGCGGCTCGCACGACGCGCGGAGGTCGTCGTACGAGCCGGGGGTCGCGAACACCTCGCGCACCACACCCGGCTCGGCGAGGGCCTCGCCGACCGCCTGCGGCCCTTCTGCCAGGAACAGGCGCCGCTCCACCCGGTCGCGCCGGCGCAGCAGCCTCCGGGCCGAGCGGACCCGTCCGCTGCGCGCGGTCAGCGGGGCGGTGGCCCGGAGGCTCGTCACCGGTCGAGGCGGGTGCG
>JBIOYO010000089.1:0-7169 GCA_044870175.1 Nocardioidaceae bacterium
ACAGGCTCAGCCCCTGGCCGCCCACCAGGCGCGGAGGGCCTCCTCGGCGGCCTCCGGGGTCTGCGGGCCGCGGTCGAGGCGCAGGTCGAGGAGGAACTGCCACGCCTGGCCGACCTCGCGGCCCGGACCGATCCCGAGGATCGTCATGATCTGGTTGCCGTCGAGGTCGGGGCGGACCGCAGCCAGCTCCTCCTCGGCGGCGAGCCGCTCGATCCGCCGCTCCAGGTCGTCGTAGGACCGCCGGAGCCGCTCCGCCTTCCGCCGGTTGCGGGTGGTGCAGTCGGCGCGGGTGAGCACGTGCAGCCTGGCCAGCTGCGGCCCGGCGTCGCGCACGTAGCGGCGCACGGCGGAGTCAGTCCACTCCCCGGAGCCGTAGCCGTGGAAGCGCAGGTGCAGCTCGACCAGCTGCGCCACGGCCTCGATCTCGTCCCCGGCGAACCGCAGGGCGCGCATCCGCTTGCGGGTCAGCTTCGCGCCGACCACGTCGTGGTGGTGGAAGGTCACCGTGCCGTCTGCCAGGAAGCGGCGGGTGCGGGGCTTGCCCACGTCGTGCATCAGCGCGGCGAACCGGGTCACGAAGTCCGGGCCGCCGCCGGGCAGCCGGTCCTCCATCGCGACCGCCTGCTCCAGCACGGTGAGCGTGTGCTCGTAGACGTCCTTGTGCCGGTGGTGCTCGTCGCGCTCGAGCTTCAGGGCCGGCAGCTCGGGGAGCACCTGGTCGGCCAGCCCCGTGTCCACCAGCACCGTCAGGCCGCGGCGCGGTGACTCCGCGCAGACCAGCTTGCGGAGCTCGTCGCGGACCCGCTCGGCGGAGACGATGCCGATGCGGTCGGCCATCTCGGTGATCGCCGCCAGGACGGCGGGCTCCACCGAGAAGCCGAGCTGCGCGGCGAACCGGGCGACCCGCAGCATGCGGAGCGGGTCGTCGGAGAAGGAGTCCGCCGGCAGGCCGGGTGTGCGCAGCACGCGCCGGCGCAGGTCGGGCACCCCGCCGTACGGGTCGACGAACCGGGCCTCGGGCAGCGTCACCGCCATGGCGTTCACGGTCAGGTCACGCCGGCCAAGGTCACCCTCGAGGGAGTCCCCGAACGCGACGTCCGGCTTGCGGGAGGACGGCTCGTAGCGGTCGGCGCGGTACGTCGTCACCTCGACCACCCACGGGCCCCGCCGGCCCCCGATCGTGCCGTACTTGCGGCCCATGTCCCAGACCGCGTCGGCCCACTGCGACAACAGCCGCTCGGTGGTGTCCGGCCGCGCCGAGGTGGCGAAGTCGAGGTCGGCGTGCAGCCGCCCCAGGATCGCGTCCCGCACCGGCCCGCCGACCACGGCCAGCTCCTCGCCCGCTTCGGCGAACAGCGCGCCCAGCTCGCCCGCCACGGGGGCCCGCCGAAGCAGCTCACCGACGGCGGCGCGCTGCATGCCCACGGCCGGCGGCGCACCGGTGGCCGCGGCGGGTGCGGGCGCGGGCTGTTTCGGCACGGGAGCCCACTCTACGGGCGGCCCGGACGGACCAGGACGGCGCAGCGTGGCCGGCGGCCACGGCGACGACACCGGGCCCGGGCACGCCCTCGCCATTAGCCTTGCGGGATGAGGTGTCGTGTGCGCCGGCTCGCCGCCCGCCGCGCCACCACCCTTCTCACACTTCTCCTGGAGCTGACGTTCCTCCCGCTCCTCCCCCTGCTGGCTGCGCCGGCGGCCGCCGACGACGCTGCGAACGAGCTGCCGCTCGCGGTCAGCATCGAGTCGGTCACGCCCAGCGCGCTGACCGGAACCCTGGCCGGCGAGGCCCGCCGGCGGGTCGTCGTCACGGGCCGGGTGACGAACCGCTCCGAGGAGACCTGGCGGGACCTCAGCGTCTACCTGGTCAGCTCCGCCGCGCCGCTGCGGACCCGCGACGAGCTGGCCGCGGCGGTGCAGAGCAGCGCCGAGGACTCCGTCGGCGAGCGGATCGTCGACGACGGGCTGTACGACGAGCCGGGCGACCTGCGTCCGGGCGGGACGACGGCGTACCGGCTCTCGGTCCCCCGGTCCGCCCTGCCGGTCTCGGCAGCGGGCGTCTACTGGCTCGCGGTGCAGGTCCTGGCCTCCAGTCCCGACGGGGCGCGCGACGGGGTCGCGGACGGCCGGGCCCGCACGTTCATCCCGCTCATGGCCGACGACGGTCCGAGCACCACGCTGGCGCTCGGTGTCCAGTTCCGGGCGCCCAATGCGCGCTCGGCCGACGGGCGGCTGTTCGACCCGGCTCGGTGGGCCCGCGAGGTGAGTCCCACGGGCCGGATGCGACGGTTGCTCGACCAGGCGCGCAGGTCCGGCCCCGTGCAGACGACGTGGCTGCTGGACCCGGCGGTGCTGGACTCGATCCGCTCCGTGGCCGCGGGGGACCCGCCGCTGGACCTCTCGCCCACCACGACGGGCGCCGGCCAGGGGAACCCCGGCGCCACGGCCGAACCGACGCCGGAGGAGGACCAGGCCGGCGGCGACACCGGCGGCACAGGCCAGGGGGACCAGGGGGGCCAGGAGGGAGGCCAGGCGGGAACGGCCGGACAGGCTGTGCCGACGGCGGCGATGCGGGCCGCGAGGACGTGGCTCCAGCGGTTCGAGCGCTCGCTTCCCGGGCGGGCCGTCGCCACCGTGCCGTACGGCGACGTCGACGTGGCCGCCGCCCTGCGCACGGGCCACGACCGGATGCTGGCCGGGGCGGTGCAGCGCAGCGCCGACGAGGCCGACCGGCTGGGCGTGGTCGCGACCCCCGTGGTCGCCCCGCCGCTCGGCCGGCTGCCCAGCGAGGCGCTGACCTTCCTGCCACCGGGGGCGAGGGTCGTGCTGCGCCGGGGTGCGCTGGAGGGTGTCGAGGCGGCCCGCGCCGACCTGCGGACCGGTGCGACCGTGGCGCTCACCGGCGCGGACCTGGCGTCCGGGGGGCCGTCCCCCGCCCCGCACTGGACGGCCCTCGCCATGCGCCAGCGGATCCTCGCCGAGGCAGCCGTGCACGCGCTGGGCCCCCACGCGGACCAGCCGCTGGTGCTGCTGCTCCCGCCGCAGTGGAACCCCGGGCCGCGGTGGCGTCGAGCCGGGTTCTTCCGCGGGATGCGGCTGCCTTGGGTGAGCACAACCAGCCTGGCCGCGGTGTTCGCCGCCCCTGCACAGGCCGAGCCGGTGGCGCCGTCGAGCACGGTCTACTCCGACGCCGAGCAGCGCACCGAGCTGCCGGTGCAGAACTTCACCGCGGTCCGGTCGATGATCAACGCCGGCGACACGCTCGCCGGGCTGCTGACCTTCAACGACGCGGTCGACGAGCAGGTCGAGCGGCACGCCCTGCTGAGCACGTCGGTGTGGATGCGCCGTACGCCGCTCCGGGCCCGGCTTCGCGCGGAGGCCGGCGCCCGTGACGTCCGCAGGCTGCTCGGCCGGGTCCGGCTCCGCACCCAGTCCTTCGTGACCATGTCCAGCGACACCGGCTCGTTCCAGGTCACGCTGATCAACGGGCTGGACCAAGTGGTCACCGCGGGTGTCCGCGCGGCCGTGGCCGACCGGCGGCTCACCGTGGAGGCGCCGCCCCCGGTCCGGGTCCCGCCGGGTGAGCGGCGGACCATCCGGGTCGAGGTGCGCGCCACCGACATCGGGGTCCACCGGGTGGCCGTGGTCCCGGTGAACGCCGACGGGATCCCGACCGGTCCGCGCACGACGTTCGACGTCCGCAGCAGCAACGTCGGCCTGATCATCTGGGTGATCATGGGCGCCGGACTGGCCGTGCTCCTGGTCGCCGTCGTCGTCCGGGTGACCCGGCGGGTGCGCCGCCGCCGAGCGACGCCCGGCCCGCTTCTCGACCGTGACCCCGTGGGGCACCGGTGAGGGCCCAGCAGCGCTCGGACCACTCGCCCCGGCCCGGTGTGCCCGGCCCCGACGCTCAAGCGACCCGCGGCGGACTGCTCGGCGCCAGCGCGGTGATGGCCGCGGGCACGGTGGTGTCCCGGATGAGCGGCTTCGTCCGGTCGGCGCTGCTGGCCGCCGCGCTCGGCACCCAGCTGCATGCGGACGTGTTCACGATCGCGAACACGGTGCCGAACATGCTCTACATCCTGCTCGCCGGCGGGGTGCTCAACGCGGTGCTGGTCCCCCAGCTGGTGCGGGCGATGGAGCGGGACCCTGACCACGGGGACGCCTACACCAACCGGGTGGTCACGGTGGTCGCGGTGTTCCTGGCCGGCGTCTCCGCGGTCCTGGTGGTCACGGCTCCGTGGCTGATGCGGCTGTTCTTGGACCCGGCGTTCTTCACCGACGCCTTGTCGGAGCAGCGCGAGTCGGTCATCGCGTTCGCCAGGCTCTGCCTGCCGCAGGTGTTCTTCTACGGCATGTTCGTGCTGGTCGGGCAGGTGCTGAACGCGCGTGGCCGGTTCGGCCCCATGATGTGGGCGCCGATCGCCAACAACGTCATCTCGGTGGCGGTGCTCGTGGTCTACCTCAGCGTGTACGGACCCGCCGGCGGCGATGCGCTGCTCGGCGGTTTCACCCGCGGCCAGGAGCTCATGCTCGGAGCGGGGTCGACGCTGGGCATCGCGGTGCAGCTCGCGGTCCTGCTGCCGTACCTGCGGGCGTCCGGTTTCAGGTTCCACCCCCGGCTGGACCTGCGCGGCAGCGGCCTCGGCCACACCCTGCGGCTGGGCGTGTGGACCGTGCTGTTCGTGCTGGTCAACCAGCTCGCCTACACCGTCGTGGTCCGGATCGCGTCCTCCGGCACCGCCGCGGCGGCGGCCCACCCGGGCACGGCGGAGGCGGGGGCCGGCTACACCGTGTACTCCGGGTCGTTCCTGCTGGTGATGGTGCCGCACTCGGTCGTGACGGTCTCCCTGGCGACCGCCGTCCTGCCGCTCCTCTCCCGGCACGCGGCCGCCGGGGACCGCGGCCGGGTCGCCGCCGACCTGGCCGGCACGCTGCGCACCGCACTGGCCTTCATCGTCCCGTTCGCGGCGCTGCTTCCGCTGGTCGCCGGCCCGCTGGCCAACCTGGTCTGGGGGTACGCCGCCGCGGCCGGCACCTATCGCGACTTCACCACCACGATGAGCTGCTTCGCACCCGGACTGGTCTTCTTCACCGTGCACTACCTGGTGCTGCGTGGGTTCTATGCCGAGGAGCGCACCCGCACGGTGTTCTGGATCCAGTGCGTGGTCGCCGCGGTCAACGTCGTGGCCGCCGTGCTGCTCGGCCGGGCGGCCACGCCCGCGTGGACGGCGCCCGCGCTCGCCGTCGCGTACTCGTGCGCCTACCTGGCCGGCGCCGCCGTCTCCTATGAGGTCCTGCGGCGCACGCTGGGCGGCCTGGGGACGCCCGCGCTGGTGCGCTTCGCCGTCCGGATGCTGATCGCGGTCGCCATCGCGTTCACCGTCACGCGCGCGGGGTGGTGGCTGGTGGAGCAGCTCTGGGCGCCGCCGGACGGCAAGGTCCAGGCCCTGCTCGGCGGTGGCTGCGCCGCCCTGCTGTTCGCGCTGGTGGTCCTCGGGCTGGCCCGCCTCATGCGCATCGAGGAGGTGACCTCCGTGGTGCACCTGGTCACGAGCCGGCTCCGCCGGTGAGCCCCGGCCCGGTCCGGCTCTACCATGGCTGCGGAGCACAGGCAGCCGTGGGGAGTGACGTGACGCAGTCGGTCGGGCGTGGCACCCTCCTCGCGTCGCGCTTCCGCCTCGAGGACCTGCTCGGCGAGGCGTCCGGTGCCCGGTTCTGGCGTGCCACCGACCTGACCCTGGCCCGCAGCGCCGCGCTGCACGTGATCGCCGCGGACGACCCCCGCGCGGACCGCCTGCTCCGCGCGGCCCGGCTCTCCGCGCACGTGACCGAGCCCCGCGTGCTGCGCGTCCTCGACGCCGCCCGGGAGGACGGTGTGGCCTACGTGGTCAGCGAGTGGGGCAGCGGCAGCTCGCTGGACCGGCTGCTCGCCGAGGAGGCGCTGCCCGCCCGCCGCGCCGCCTGGGTGGCCCACGAGGTCGCCGAGGCGATCGCGCACGCGCACCAGCAGGGCGTCGCGCACGGCCGGCTGATCCCGGAGAACGTCATGGTGACCGAGGCGGGCTCGGTGAAGCTCATCGGGTTCGCCGTCGATGCGGTCCTCCACGGGCCTGCCGAGGCACGGTGGGAGCCGCCTGGCGGGTACGCCGACGACGTGCGGGACCTCGGCGCCGTGCTGTACGCCGCGCTGGTCGGCCGGTGGCCGGGCACCTCGACCAGCAGGGTGCCGGCCGCCCCCCGCTCCCAGGGGCGGGTGCTCCGGGCCCGGCAGGTCCGCGCCGGTGTCCCCCGTTCGCTGGACCTGCTGTGCGACCAGGTGCTCAACCCCGCCGACCACGCCGACGCGCCGGCGACCGCCGCCCAGATCACCGCCCGGCTCGCGGACTTCCTCGGCCACGTCTCCGGCGTGGTGCCGTTCGGCACCCCTCCCGACGAGGCCGACACCGAGCGGACGACGGTGCTGGGCCGGTCCGTGATGGGCGCGGGCGAGCCGCCCTCCTCGGGTCCCGCCGCTGACCCCACCCGCCCAGCCGCAGGCCCGGCGGGTGGCGCGGCAGGTGACCCGGAGGCGACGCAGGCCGGCACCCCGGTGTTCGATGACGACGGAGACGGCTGGGCACCGGCCGGGCCCCCGGCGCCGCGGGCCGGCCTGCCTCCGGCTGCTCCCGCCGACCCCCGGGCGACGGCGACACCACCGGATCGGGCCGAGCCGTTCACCGGCATGGGCGCAGGGGCGCTGCCCCCGGACTGGGGGCCCGACGAGACGCCGCACGCTGACCCCGCGACCCGGACGGCCTCCGGCCCGGAGGCCGTCCGCCCGGGCCGCAGCTGGCTGCGGCTGGCCGTCGGCGTGGCCGCGGTGCTGCTGCTCGCGGTCGCGGTCGTCGTGGCCTTCCAGCTCGGCCGCGACGCCGGGGAGCCGACAGGAGGGGGGGACGCCGCAGCCACCCAGACGCCGCAGACGCGCACCGTGCCGGTGCGCGAGGTGTCCGACTTCGACCCGGAGGCAGACCCGCCGGAGGAGAACCCCGCGGCTGCGCCCCTGGCCATCGACGGCGACCCCGCCACGTCGTGGTCGACGGTGACCTACCGGGGCCGGCCGGACCTCGGCGGCCTCAAGGACGGCGTCGGGCTCCGGCTCGACCTGGGCGAGGACGTCGCGGTCTCCC
>JBIOYO010000090.1:0-2134 GCA_044870175.1 Nocardioidaceae bacterium
GCGGTCCATCAGAAGAAGCCCAGCGCGTCCGGGCTGTAGGACACCAGCAGGTTCTTGGTCTGCTGGTAGTGGTCCAGCATCATCTTGTGGGTCTCACGGCCGATGCCCGAGCCCTTGTAGCCGCCGAAGGCCGCGTGGGCGGGGTAGGCGTGGTAGCAGTTGGTCCACACCCGGCCGGCCTCGATGCCCTTGCCCATCCGGAACGCCTGGGAGCCGTCGCGGGTCCAGACGCCGGCGCCGAGCCCGTAGAGGGTGTCGTTGGCGATCCGCAGCGCGTCGGCCTCGTTCTCGAAGGAGGTCAGCGCCACCACGGGCCCGAAGATCTCCTCCTGGAAGATCCGCATCGAGTTGTCACCCTCGAACACGGTCGGCTGCACGTAGTAGCCGCCGGCGAGGTCGCCCTCGAGGACGACCCGCTCGCCGCCCACGAGCGCCTTGGCGCCCTCCTCCTTGCCGATCTCCAGGTAGGACAGGATCTTCTCCAGCTGGTCGCTCGAGGCCTGCGCGCCCATCATGGTCTCGGTGTCGAGCGGGTTGCCCTGCTTGATGGCCGACACCCGCTCCAGCGCGTCGGGCACGAAGGAGTTGTAGATCGACCGCTGGACCAGCGCCCGGGACGGGCAGGTGCAGACCTCGCCCTGGTTGAGCGCGAACATCGTGAAGCCCTCCAGCGCCTTGTCGTAGAAGGCGTCGCGGCCGTTCGCGACGTTCTCGAAGAAGATGTTCGGGCTCTTGCCGCCCAGCTCGAGCGTCACGGGGATGAGGTTCTGGCTGGCGTACTGCATGATCAGCCGGCCGGTCGTGGTCTCGCCGGTGAAGGCGATCTTGGCGATGCGGCTGCTGCTGGCCAGCGGCTTGCCGGCCTCGACGCCGAACCCGTTGACGACGTTGAGGACGCCCGCCGGCAGCAGGTCGGCGATCAGCTCGACCACCTTGAGGATCGACCACGGGGTCTGCTCGGCGGGCTTGAGCACGACGCAGTTGCCGGCCGCCAGCGCGGGGGCGAGCTTCCAGGTGGCCATGAGGATCGGGAAGTTCCACGGGATGATCTGGCCGACGACGCCGAGCGGCTCGTGGAAGTGGTAGGCGATGGTGTCGCCGTCCACCTCACCGATGGTGCCCTCCTGCGCCCGCAGCACCCCGGCGAAGTAGCGGAAGTGGTCCACGGCCAGCGGCAGGTCGGCGTTCAGGGTCTCGCGCACCGCCTTGCCGTTGTCCCAGGTCTCGATGACGGCGAGGTCCTCCAGGTTGGCCTCGAGCCGGTCGGCGATCCTGAGCAGGACGTTGCTGCGCTCGGTCGTCGAGGCCCGTCCCCAGGCCGCCTTCGCGTGGTGGGCGGCGTCCAGCGCCCTGTCGATGTCGGCGGCGGTGCCGCGGGCGATCTGGGTGAAGGGCTGTCCGGTGACCGGTGAGATGTTCTCGAAGTACCGGCCCTCGACCGGGGCGACCCACTCGCCCCCGATGTAGTGGCCGTAGCGGCTGCGGACGGAGACCGGCGAGGTGGAGGTGCCGGGAACGGCGTACGTGGTCATCTGTGCTCCCTGGGTCGTGGGGGTGATCGGGCTCACAACCTAGGAACCGCTACGTTGCAACCGGGTTGCCCCCGGGCCCCGCCGTCTAGACGCCGTACTCGGCGTCCAGCCGGGCCAGCTGGCCGTCCACCAGCGGCAGCAGCGGGCTGCGAGCGCCGAGCGCGGCCCGCTGGGCCTGCCACATCTCGTAGTCGTCGCTGCCCCACGCGGTGCGGGTCCAGGTCGACATGAGGTCGGCGCGGCCGGACGCCATCAGCGCCTGTCGCAGCCCCTGCTCGACCTGGCTGCGCAGCCGGGCCACCCCCGGCGCGACCGACCGCGGCAGGACGGGCCCGCTGTACGTGCGCATGGCGCCGGCGACGTCTCCGGCCGCGAGCATCGCCTCGACCGCCAGCCAGTCGGCGGTGAGGGAGGCGGTGAGCCGGTACGGCCGGGACGCCAGCAGGCCGTCCCCGAGCAGGTGGCGCAGCCGGTTCATCTCGGCCCGGAGGGTGGAGTCGCCGCCGTCGTCCTCGTACAGCAGCACCACCAGCTCGTCGCCGGACAGGCCCCGAGGGGCGGACGCGAGCAGCAGCAGGATCTCGCTGTGCCGCAGGGACAGC
>JBIOYO010000091.1:0-6963 GCA_044870175.1 Nocardioidaceae bacterium
ACGAGCTGTCCACGACCGACCGGCGCACCGCGCGGCGGGTGCTGGCCCGGCCCACCGCCGGAGGGGTGCCGATCGGTGCCCCCTACCCGGCCGGCTCGAACGTCACCACGCTGGACTGCTCCGCGCCGACCGACCACGTGTGCATCACGTATGCCCAGACCGGCTCCCACGCGCCGGCCCACCCGGCACAGTGGGCGGCCACCACCAGGACGGTCATGGAGAACGTGTGGAGCAGGATCGTCACCCAGGGCGGATACCGAGCCCCCCGTGACGACAGCACGTCGCCCGTGCACGGGCCGGACGGGAAGCTGGACGTCTACGTCTCCAACCTGCCCACCGGGTACTACGGGTACTGCACCACCGACGATCCCGCCATTACCACCAGCTTCCGCGTCTCGGCGTACTGCGTCCTCGACAACGACTACGTGGGCTTCCCCGCCAACACGCCGCTGCAGAACCTGCGGGTCACCGCCGCGCACGAGTTCTTCCACGCCGTCCAGTACGCCTACGACGTCTCCGAGGACGGCTGGCTTCTGGAGGGCACCGCGGCGTGGGTCGAGGACGAGATCTACGACGCGGTGAACGACAACCGTCAGTACCTCGCGACCAGTCCGCTCCGCGCCCCGTACGTCTCGTTGGACTACTACGGCGACGGCTACCAGTACGGCAACTGGATCTGGTGGCGCTACCTCGGCGAGCGCTATCCCGGCGAGGGGGGCACGGGACTGCCCCTGGTCCTGCGCGACGTGGTCACCGCCATGGGCGGGAGCACGCCGACGAGTCCCGGCCGCTACTCCACGGAGGCGCTCGCCCTGGCGCTGGCCGCGCGGGGCAGCTCGGTGCCCAGGGCGTTCTCCGCGTTCAGCGTGGCCAACCGGACGCCGCGCCGCGTCTACGAGGAGGGCGCCGCCTACCCTGCCGCGCCGCTCGCGGTGAGGTACCGGCTGACCGACCGCACCGAGCGGTCGGTGGCCGGGGTGCAGTCGCACCTGACCAGCGACACGATCCGGCTCACACCGGGTGCGAACCTGAAGCGGGGCTGGCGGCTGCGGGTCCGCGTCGACCTGCCGCCGCGCGCCTATGGGTACCGCGCCGCGGTCACGGTCTACACGCGGTCCGGTGCGAAGCACACCACGCTCCTGGCGGTCGACGCGCAGGGCCGGAGGACCCAGCGGTTCGGGTTCAACAGCAACCTGGTCCGGTACGTCGAGGTGACGCTGGTCAACGCCAGCACCCGGTACTCCTGCTGGCAGCTGACGCCCTTCGCCTGCCAGGGCACGCCGCGCGACGACGGCCGGATGACCCGGGCCTGGTTCAAGGCGGTGACGTAGCCGGACCAGGCGCTCAGGCCAGCCGGACCAGCAGCAGCGGTCCGCCGGCGTAGCGGCCGCCGTCGATGGCGACGGCCCGGCCGCCGGCGTAGAGCAGCGGCGCGGTGACGGAGGCGGGCGACCGGCCGAGCAACATCCCGATGATGCTGTGGCCGTGCACCAGCCGGCCGCCGCCGTACGCCGCGAGCATCGACTCGGCCACCTTCTCCCCGTCCGCGCCGGCGAACCCGAACCGGTCGGTGAGCCGCGCCCACATGTCCCAGTAGGACTCCAGACGCGGCCGGGACAACCGCTCGCGGACGGTGGCGTTGACCTCCTCGACGGAGTCGCCGAAGCCGAGGTACTCCGTGCTGTCGGAGTGCATGAGCAGGTGGCCGGCGTGGACCCCGATCGCGGGCAGCCCGCGGATCCACGCGACGTCGTCGTCGTCCAGCGCGTCCTGGTCGGCGGTGCGCCCGCCGTTCATCCGCCACATCGCGGCGAAGCGGGCGTCGTGGAACAGCTTGGCCCCCAGCGCGAGCGCCTCGTGGTTGCCGAGCAGCACCCGCACCCGGTCCGGGCGCGCCGTGGACAGGTCGCGGAGGAAGTGCACCACGCCCGCGCCGTCGGGGCCGCGGTCCATCAGGTCGCCGAGCACCCACAGGTCGTCGTCACCGCCGGCCCACGCGCCGTCGCCGTCGACCAGGCCGGCACGGCGCAGGCCGCGGCGCAGGTCCTCCAGGTGGCCGTGCACGTCGCTGACCACGTAGGTCGAGGCCATCACCCCATCGTGCCAGGGGCGGAGTTCGAGGGCATGTCGCCGGCCCGGCCGTCCGCTGCCCCGGCGAGCCGCCGCAGCGCGCCCAGCACGACGTCGCGGTCGGTGGTCCGCCACAGCGGTGGCAGGGAGGCCAGCAGGAACCCGGCGTACCCGGCCTGAACCAGCCGCGGGTCCAGCACGGCGACCACGCCGCGGTCGGTGGTCGTGCGGACGAGGCGGCCGGCCCCCTGGGCGAGCAGGAGGGCGGCGTGGGTGGCCGCGACCGTCATGAAGCCGTTCTGGCCGGCCTGGTCGGCCGCCCGCTGCCGCGCCGACATGACCGGGTCGTCGGGGCGGGGGAACGGGATCCGGTCGACCACCACCAGCTGACAGGTGCTGCCGGGCACGTCCAGGCCCTGCCACAGCGACAGCGTGCCGAACAGGCAGGCGTGCGGGTCCTCGACGAAGAGCCGCCGCAGCTCGGGCAGCTGGGCCTCGCCCTGCGCGAGCACGGTGAGGTGAGGCAGCCGGTCCCGGGTCGCGTCGGCCGCCGCCTGGGCGGCGCGGCGGCTGGAGAAGAGCCCGAGCGTGCGGCCGCCCGCGGCGTCGACGAGCGCGACGATCTCGTCGGCCTGGGCCGGGCCGAGCCCGTCGCGGCCGGGCCGGGGCAGGTGCCGCGCGACGTACAGGATCCCCTGCCGGGGGTAGTCGAACGGGGAGCCCACGTCGACGCCGGTCCAGCCCAGCACCTCCGTGGTGCGGTCGCGGTCCTGCTCGTCGAGCCTCAAGCCCACCGACGTGGCCACCGGCCCGAAGCCGCCGCCGAGCTTGAGCGTCGCGCTGGTCAGCACCACGGTGTTGCCGGCGAACAGACCGTCCCGCAGTGGTCCGTGCACCTGCAGTGGCGCCACGCAGAGCCGCCGGCCGCCGCGGGCCGGGTCGCGCTCGTCGACCCACACCACGTCGGCGTCGGACCGTGCCGCCATGCGCTCCGCGGTGGTGAAGATCTCCTGCACCGACCCGCGGGCCTGGGTGAGCGTGGCATCGGGGTCGGAGGAGGCGTCCTTGGGCAGCGCGCCCAGCACGGCCCGGGCGCCGTCGCGGACCAGGGCCAGGGCGTCGCCGAGCGCCTCGCCGGGCGCGTCGACCCGGCCGGGCGGGGTCTGGTCGAGCGCCTCGCGCAACGCTGCCGCCGCGCCGCCGAGCGCGTCGGACTCCGAGCCGTCCGTGCCGGCCAGGTGCCGCGAGGAGCGCCGGACGGCCCGCTCGACGTCGGGGACGGACAGCTCGTCCGTGGCGGCCTGGGTGACCCTGCCGACGAGCTCGTGCGCCTCGTCGACGACGACGGCGTCGTAGTCGGGGATCATCGGCACCCCCTCGACGGCGTCGATGGCCAGCAGCGAGTGGTTGGTCACGACCAGCTGCGCCCGCGCCGCCTGCTCCCGGGCCCGCTCGGCGAAGCACTCGGCGCCGAACGGGCAGCGCGCGGCGCCCAGGCACTCCCGGTGCGTCACCGAGACCTGGCGCCAGACCCGATCGGTGTGCCGGGGCGCCGCGTCCTTGTCGCCGAGGCCGCCGCCCGCCGCCTGCTCCTCCGCCCAGGTGCGCAGCCGGACCACCTCCGCGCCCAGCGATCCCTCCGGCACGTCGACCAGCACGCCCTGGTCGTCGGGGACACCGGCGCGCACCCGGTGCAGGCACGCGTAGTTGGACCGCCCCTTCAGGACGGCGAACCGCGGCGCGGTGCCCAGTAGGTGCTCGGCCGCCTCGACCAGCGCGGGCAGGTCGCGGTCGACCAGCTGGTGCTGCAGCGCGAGCGTCGCGGTCGCGACCACGACCCGGCGGTCGTGCAGGAGCGCCGGCACCAGGTACCCCAGCGACTTCCCGGTGCCCGTGCCGGCCTGGACGAGCAGGTGCCGGCCGGTCTCGAACGCCTCGGAGACCGCCTCGGCCATCGCGAGCTGCCCGGGCCGGGGCTGGCCGCCGAGCCCGTCCACCGCCGCCGCCAGCACGTCGTGCACCGACGCGGGCGCCGGCGCCGTTGCGGGGGGTTGCGCGGTCCGGTCGGGCACGCACCGGACCCTACCCAGGAGGGCGTGACCGCCGCGCGGCCTCGCCCAGGCCCGGTGGACAGGGCCCGGTGGACAGGGCCCGGTGGACAGGCCCCGGCCGGCCGTCAGCGCCCGGCCGGCTCCACCAGGTACGGCTGCAGCCGCGCGGCCAGGTCGGGGTGGACCCGGGCGCGGACCGCCGTGCCTGTGGCGGTGTGCTCGACCTCGGTCACCTCGCCCGTGGCGTGGATCCGGTTGAGCAGGTCGCCGCGGTCGTAGGGCAGCAGCGCCTCCAGCGCGACGGCCGGCCGGGGCAGCTCGGCCTCGATCGCGGCCACGAGGGCGGGCAGCCCCTCGCCGGTGCGCGCCGACACGGCGACCGAGTGCGGCTCCCGCGCCTTGAGCCGCGCGATGACCAGCGGGTCCGCGGCGTCGGTCTTGTTGACCACCACGAGCTCTGGCACCGTGTCCGCGCCGATCTCGGCCAGGACCTCGCGGACGGCGGTCAGCTGGCCCTCCGGGTCGGCGTGGGAGCCGTCGACGACGTGCACGACGAGGTCGGCGTCGGCGACCTCCTCCAACGTGGAGCGGAACGCCTCGACCAGCTGGTGGGGCAGGTGCCGGACGAAGCCGACCGTGTCGGAGAGCGTGTAGACCCGGCCGTCGGACGTGGTGGCCCGCCTGGTGGTCGGGTCGAGGGTCGCGAACAGCGCGTCCTCGACCAGCACACCGGCCCCGGTCAGCCGGTTGAGCAGCGAGGACTTCCCGGCGTTGGTGTAGCCGGCGATGGCCACGGCAGGGACGGCGTTGCGGCGGCGCTCCGCGCGCTTGGTGTCGCGGGTGCTGCGCAGCCGGGCCAGGTCGCGCCGGAGCCGGCCGATCCGGGTGTTGATCCGCCGCCGGTCAGTCTCGATCTTGGTCTCACCGGGTCCTCGCCCGCCGATGCCACCGCCCTGGACGCCCACCCGGCCGCCCGCCTGGCGGGACAGGCTGCCGCCCCAGCCGCGCAGCCGCTGCTTGGAGTAGCTGAGCTGAGCCAGCTCGACCTGCGCCTGGCCCTCCTTGGACTTGGCGTGCTGGGCGAAGATGTCGAGGATCAGCGCGGTCCGGTCGACGACCTTGACCTTGAGCCGGTCCTCCAGGTTGCGCAGCTGGGACGGCGCCAGCTCACCGTCGCACACGACGGTGTCGGCGCCGGTCCCCTCCACCAGGTCGCGCAGCGCGTCGACCTTGCCGCGCCCGACGAACGTGGCGGGGTCGGGGCGCTGCCGCCGCTGGAAGACCGCCTCGAGCACCTGCGACCCGGCGGTCTCGGCCAGTGCGGCGAGCTCGGCCAGTGAGTTCTCGGCGTCCTCGACGGAGCCCTCGGTCCAGACCCCGGCGAGGACCACGCGCTCCAGGCGGAGGCGCCGGTACTCGACCTCGCTGACGTCCTCCAGCTCGGTGGACAGCCCCGCCACGCGTCGCAGGGCGTAGCGCTCCTCCAGGTCGAAGTCGCCGCCGGTCACCTCGGGGTCGGCGGGCTCGGCGTACTCCGGCTCCCACCCGTCGTCGGCGTCGAGAGGTTCGCCGGCGTCGGGCAGGCCGTCGGAGACGACGGTGCTGGGTGCTGCTGCAGAGTTCGGAATGCTCATGTCAGTGCCTTAGGTCCGGTTCGGCGTGGGCGGCGGAGGGCGACCGGGGTCGCGGTGGGGGTCGAACGTCGCTCGGCGCGTGGTCGCCGGCGCCGCGGTGCGATGACCTGTGGTCGGGTCCGCAGGGTCCCTGGCTCGCTCCGCTCGCTCATGTCCCTTCCAGAGTCCCATGGGCCTCAACGCGACGCGAGCCAATAACCTTCCGCGACGAGCACGGCCGGGCCGGTGAGCCACACGGTGCCCGCCTCGGTGCCCCCTTCGGTTTCGTCGTCGGTCCAGGCCACTGTGAGCGTGCCACCGGGAACCTCGACCCGGTACGTCGTACCAGGGCCCGCCCCCTCCGCCAGCGCCGCCGCGACCGCCGCCGCGCACGCGCCGGTGCCGCAGGACCGGGTCTCCCCCGAGCCGCGCTCGTGCACCCGCATCGCCACGTGGCCGGGCCCCTGGCGGGTGACGAACTCGACGTTGACCCCCTCGGGGTAGGCCCGCTTGTCGTGTCCGGGCGGGTTGGTGAGCGGCCCGGCGTCGGCGAGGTCGGCGACGAACGCGACCGCGTGCGGGTTGCCCATGCCGACGTGCACGGCCGGCCAGGTGCGGCCGGCGGCGCTGACCTCGGTGGCACCCAGGAACGCGGGGGGACCCATGTCGACGGTGACCAGCCCGCCGTCGGCGTCCAGGCGGCGCGGCCCGGCCCGGGTGCCGACCACGAGCGGCGCCGTGGCACCCTCGCGGTCGAGCAGGTAGCGGGCCAGCACGCGGACGCCGTTCCCGCACATCTCCGACAGGGAGCCGTCGGCGTTGCGGTAGTCCATGAACCACTCGGCCTGGCCGCGGACCGCCATCGCCGCCGGGTCGTCGTACGCCGCCGAGCGGACCGCCCGGATGACGCCGTCCGCGCCGAGTCCCGCCCGGCGGTCGCACAGGGCGCGCACCAGTGCCGCGTCGAGGCGGAGGAGGCCGTCGGGGTCGGGCAGCAGCAGGAAGTCGTTCTCGGTGCCGTGTCCCTTGACGAACCGGAGGGAGGTCATGCTGGCGCCCTGCGTCGCGCTCGGCAGCGGCTCGGTCATGTCTCCGCGGCGGTCTTCAGCCGGGCCAGGCCCTTCTCGAAGTCCTTCCCGACCATCTTGTCCATGCTCGTGAACAGCCCCATGATCCGCAGCATCAGGGTCTGGGGGCCCACCATCGTCCAGGTCACCGTGGTGCCGGCG
>JBIOYO010000092.1:0-4997 GCA_044870175.1 Nocardioidaceae bacterium
GCTAACGTTCGCAGCATGATCGTCGAGCGGCTGCTGCTCGGGCCCGGCCCGTCGAACCCGTACCCCGAAGCCACGGCAGCGCTCGGGCTGCCCCTGCTCGGGCACCTCGACCCGGTGTTCCTGGACCTGATGGACCACACCTGCGCGATGCTCCGCACGGCCTGGGGCACGCGGAACACGCGCACGCTGCCGCTCTCGGCGACCGGCTCCGCGGGCATGGAGGCGGCGTTCGTCAACACGGTGTTCGACGGTGACGTGGTCGTGGTCGCGGTGAACGGGCTGTTCGGCCAGCGCATGTGCGATGTCGCCGCGCGCTGCGGGGCCGAGGTGGTCGCGGTGGAGCACGAGTGGGGCACGCCGGTCGACGCCCAACGAGTGCTCGAGGCGCACCCGAGCCCGGCCGTGATCGCCATGGTCCACGCCGAGACCTCGACCGGCGTGCGCTCCGACGTGGCCGCGCTGGGCACGGCGAAGGGCGACGCGCTGCTGCTCGTGGACGCGGTGACCTCCATCGGGGGCATCGAGCTGTGCGCTGACGACTGGGGGGTCGACCTCGGGTACGCCGGAACCCAGAAATGCCTCGGCGTGGCACCGGGCCTGGCGCCGTTCACGATCGGGGAGCGCGCCTTCGCGCGACGGGTCGAGCGGCCGAGGTCGTGGTATCTCGACCTCGGCCTGCTCGGCGGCTACGTCGGTGAGGCCACGGGGTCGCGGCGCACGTACCACCACACTGCGCCCACCGCGATGGTGGCGAGCCTGCACGCGGCGCTGCGCCGGATCCTCGACGAAGGGCTGGAGCAGGTGTGGGCAAGGCATGAGGCTGCCGGGCGGATGCTTCAGGACGGGCTGCAGGAGCGCGGGTTGGAGCTGTTCGCACAGGAGGGCAGCCGCCTGCCGGAGCTGACCACGGTGCGCGTCCCGGAGGGCGTCGACTCAGGAGCCGTGCGCCGCACGCTGCTGGAGCGGCACGGCATCGAGATCGGGGCGGGTGTCGGGGCGTACGCCGACACCGTCTGGCGGATCGGCCTCATGGGGAACAACGCGCGCCCCGACGCCGTCCTGACCGTCCTGGCCGCGCTGGACGAGGCGCTCGGCAAACCGTCACACCGGTGACGCGGTGCGCAGGCCGAGCGCTGCCGCCGCGTGAAGCAGTCGGCTGTCGTAGGCGACGACGGTGGGGTCGTCGAACCGAAGGGCGGTCGCAAGATGCAGCGCGTCGAGGCTGCGGAGTCCGGGCCCGGGCAGAAGTCCCGCCTCGTGGAACAAGGAGCGAGACGGGTCGATGAGGTCGACCCGCGACAAGAGTGCCGTCACCGCTGCCTGGTCCAGGTCCAGCCGAACCGCCAGCCGTCGCAGCTCCGTCTCGAGAAGCGCGCTCGACACCAGGGCGACGGAGTCGTCGAGGCCGTCCAGGTAGCGGGCGAGGGCGGCGGACTCCCGCTCTGCGACGAGACGCTTCGCGGCCGCCGATGCGTCCAGGTAGTGGGTCACCTACTCGCCGCGAAGGTCGTCGAGTGCTACGGATGTGTGCTCCGTCCGGCGCACGGGCTCGAGGTCTGAGAAGCCTCGGCGCACCGACGCCTTGCGCACCCGGAGCCGGCCGCCATCCGATGGGGGTGGGCTCAGCACCGCCACCACCTCACCGTGGTTCGTGATCTCGTAGGAAGCACCCGCCGCCACCTGGCGCAGGATCTCCGCGCTCCTGTTGCGCAGATCGCGGTGCGCGAGTCGCTCGGTCATCCGCACCTCCCGTGGCCGTCGCAATCGTAGCAACCCAGGAGGGCAGCCGGGGTTCAGTCGATCACAAGCTGCCGAACCGCTCCGACAGCGCGTAGCGCAGCAGCACCACGTCGCCGATCGGACGGGCCTCCACGAGGCTCGCCCGGTGGTCGGCGTCCCAGGGAAAGTCGCCGTCGCCGACGAACCGCCGAGCCGCGGAGTCGCCGACGAAGAACGGCGCGACGACGAGGTGCAGCTCGTCGGCGAGGCCCTCGGTGAGGAACTGGGTCAGGACGGTCTGACCGCCCTCGACCATGAGGCGCTCGACGCCTCGCCGGTGCAGGTCCTCGCTCACGCCGCACATGAGCAGCTCCGGGCCCGCGTCGACCACGGTCGCCACTCCGCCGAGCTGCCGACGCACGGACGCGGCCGCGGCAGCGGGGCAGTAGACCAGCCGCTCGGCCTCCCCGAGCGTGAAGAACGCCGCGCACGGGTCCAGGCCGGCGCCGCCCGTGACGACCACCTTGGCCGGGGACGGCGGGAGACCACGGGCGACCCGGTCGGCGCGAAGGGTCTCGTCCCGGACCACCAGCCTCGGGTTGTCGTTGCGGACCGTCGCCGCCCCGACCAGGATCGCGTCGCACCCGGCGCGCACCGCGTCCACCCTGTCGAGGTCGGCCTGGTTGGAGAGCAGCAGCCGGGTGGCCGAGGCGTTGTCGAGGTACCCGTCCAGGGACACCCCGCAGCTGAGCAGCGTGTAGGGCCGCTCAGCCACGCGCCGCCTCCTCGACCGGCGCGACCCTCCGCACGCGCGGCGGTCGTCGCGCGAGCCAGCCGCCCACCAGTACGACCGCGCCGGGCAGCGTCGCGAACAGGGCCATCACGCCGTACGCCGTCGCCACCGTCACGCCCTGTGCGGCGCCGAGCGCGGCCGCCCCGAACACCCAGGCGGCCGCCCCCTCGCGCGGTCCCCACCCGGCGACGTTCAGCGGCACCGCCCCGACCGCCAGCACCAGGAACGCCAGTGGCAGCAGGGCCCCGGCCGCGGCGGGGGTCCCCACGGCCCTGGCCGCGACCATGAAGACGGCGGCGTGGGCGACCGCGACCACGGCGGACGCGACCAGCACTCCTGGCCACACCGGCCGAGCCAGCAGCACGCCGCGCAGGTCCGCGCCGAGGGTCCGTGCCACGCGCCCGGGCAGCCCCCGCCGCTGCCTGGACGCGACGAGCCCTGCGACCGACGCGCCGGTCACCACTGTCGCCGCCACGAGGGCCAGGGGGACCGCCGAGGACCGGACCGGTGACGGCACCACCACCAGCACAAGCAGGGTGAGGGCGACGTGAATGACCAGGCCCGAGGACCGTTCCCATGCCACGGCGCGCGCTGTGCGGCCCAGGTCGCCGGCGTCCCGCCCGTGCAGCACCGCACGGTGGACGTCGCCCACGACGCCGCCGGGCAGGATCGCGTTGAGGAACTGCGAACGGTAGTACGCCGCGACCGCTCCGCGGACCGGCACCGCGACGCCGAGGCCGCGCGCCACCAGCGACCAGCGCCACGCGGAGCACAGCGTGGCCACCGCGACAGCCGTCGCTGCGAGCGCCAGCGACCCGGCGTCGACCCGGCGCACGCCGTCCAGGAACGGCCCGGTGCCCAGTCGCGCCACCAGAAGGGCCAGGATGCCCAGGCCCACCGCCAGTCTGAGCGCCCTCACGACGCGACCTCGACGAGCACGTCGGCGAGGACAGCCGAGACCCGTTCGGCGGTGCGGTCCCAGCCAGGGAGCAGGCGTCTCCGGGCCACTGCGGCTGCCCGCAGCCGGCGCCGCCAGGCCGGGTCCTCCAGCCAGCGCCGCAGCGCGCCCGCCAACGCCGCGGAGTCGCCGGGGGCCACCAGTACGCCCGGCAGATCGCCTGTCCGACCGAGCGCCTCTGGCACGCCGCCGGCACAGGCCGCGACGACCGGGAGGCCACGGGCCAGCGCCTCGGTCACGACCATGCCGTAGCTCTCCGCGCGGGAGGCGAGGACCAGCAGGTCCGCCTCGTGGTACGCCGCGTCCAGGGCGGCGCCGGTCAGCGGCCCGGCCAGAGTCACCCGGCCGGCAGTCGTGCCCGACGCGATGCGCCGGCGGAGCCGCCCGGCGAACGGCGGGTCGACGTCCAGGGAGCCGACGCAGCGGCAGTGCCAGGCCAGGTCGGGCAGGCAATGCAGGGCCGCGACCAGCACGTCGTGACCCTTGGCCTGGGTGACCGCGCCGACGACCAGCAGCCGACCACCGCCCGGCGTGCCGGCCGCCAGCTCCGCGGGCTCGGCGCCCGGCTCGGCCACGACAACGCCGGCCGTTGCGAGCGGGTGCCGCTGGAGCAGCAGGTCCCGGGTCCACGTGCTTGTGGTGACCACCCGGGAGCAGGTCATGAGCGCTGCCCGCTCCGCCTCGCTCGAGGCTGCGTCCAGGGGCATGTGCACCAGGGCGACCAGGCGCAGCCTCCGCGCGGCCGTGACCAGCTCACGTGGTGCCGCCGAGCCGACCAGCCCGTCGACCAGCACGAGGGCGCCGTCGGGGATGCCGGCGAGCCGGTGCGCGAGCGCGGCGCGGGCACCGTCGTCCGGGCCCGGCCACGCGCCGCCCACCGGGTGCTCGCGGACGTCCCAGCCGATCCCTCGAAGCCCGGAGCACAGCCGGCGGTCGTACGCGTTGCCCCCGCTCGGCCGCAGCGGGTCGTCGACGCCGTCCGGGAGCACCACGTGCACCTGCCGGCCCGGCGTCACGGCCCGGCTCCCGTGGCGACGGCCCGGACCGGACGCTCGTAGCTGGCCCAGGCGACGTGCGACTCGTGCAGGGTGACCGTCACCGCGTCCAGCGCCGGACCGGCCGGCCCGAGGTCGCCGGCGAGGGCGCGCTCGGCGAGCCGGTCGGCGACGACCTTCGCGAGCACCTCGGTCGTGGTGTTGGCGCCGGCGAGCTCAGGGATGTCGTCGAGGTTGCGGTACGTCATCGTGGCCAGCACCGCGCGCAGCGCCTCGGTGGCACGGCCGATGTCGACGACCACGCCGTCCGGGTCCAGCTCGCGGCTGGCGAACGTGGCGTCGACGACGAACGTCGCGCCGTGCAGCGCCTGCGCGGGCCCGAACATCTCACCGCGGAGGCTGTGGGCGACCATCATGTGGTCGCGGACGGTCACGCGGAACAAGGGCCCTCCTCGTAGGTGATGCAGTGGCACAGCGCCGACCGGCTGCCGTCGGCCAGCCCGGCCATGACGTCCGGCAGCTCCTCGAACGG